>CBDUAW010000240.1:0-4428 GCA_965365215.1 uncultured Eudoraea sp.
CCAAACTCCGGATTCTTAGCAAAATAGTAGTCGCCTCCGGTATTCCCAACGACACTCTTGGGCACATACCACTGTGCTTTTCTCGTGGGGAACAAATGTCCTTCTTTTTGTTGGGTATCTGCATTTACATCGCGCAGCGCGCTGTAATCATCCAATACAAAGAAACCACGGCCAAAGGAAGCACCCACCAAATCGCTTTCGCGTTTCTGGATCACAAGATCACGGAAGGGGATAGTAGGGGCTCCAGGAACCTTGCTCAGTTGCGCCCGCCATCCAGAGAGGCATATACCCCTATTTCGGTACCGGCAAAAAGCAGATTCTTGTTCACATGGTCCTGAACAATCCGCCACACCAGGGTTCTATCAGGCAAATTGCTGCTGATGGAGGTCCAGCTGGCTCCTCTATCCGTACTCTTGAAAAGGTAGGGTGAAAAATCGCCCTCCTTATGATTGTCCAGGGCTACATAAACAGTATTGGCATCAAAAAGATCTGCCTTAATATCGTTTACAAAAGACCTTGCTTTTAGCCCGAAGCGGGTTACCGGGATAGAATTCCAGCTTTGTCCACCATCGGGTGAAACCTGGATAAAGCCATCATCCGTACCTGCATATAGTACCCCTTCTTGCACAGGGGATTCAGATAAGGAGGTAATGGTATTGTAGTTAGACATGGCCCCGACATCCCAAGCATTGTCCCAACTTTGTTGTTTCCCCATAATGGGCAGCGTAATTCGCTCTTCATTTCGGGTAAGGTCTCCTGAGATGGGGGTCCAGCTATCGCCCCGGTCTTCAGATTTCCAAACCCTGGAGGATGCGAAATATAGACGTGAAGCCTTATGCGGGCTTACCAGAATAGGGGCATCCCAGTTGAACCGTTCAAAATCTTCACCGGCTCTTGCCTGAGGCTGTATAAATACCTGTTCCCCTGTAACCAGGTCGATCCGGTGCAAGCCTCCTTGCTGCGTCTCCGCATAGATGATGTTGTTGTATTCGGGGTCGGTGGCCGATTGGTGCCCGTCTGCTCCAAGGGTTTTGTACCAATGCGCATTGCGTATCCCCTGTCTTTCATCGGTACGGGAAGGGCCTCCGGTGGAACCGTTGTCCTGGGTGCCTCCAAAGATGTGGTAGAAAGGTTCGGCATTATTTACAGCCACTTTGTAATATTGGGTAAGGGGCAGGTTTTTGATATAGCGCCAGGTCTTGGCCAGGTCAAAACTTTCATAAATTCCCGCATCGGTTCCTACCAGAAGATAGTTGGGATCGTCTGCCCGAAAGTTGATAGAGTGGTTGTCCGAATGTTTATCGTCTTCCTGGAGTTGAGTAAAGGTTTTTCCTCCGTCCTCCGAGGTCAGGATACGCACGTTCATAAGGTAAAGCCGGTCAAATTTATGCGGACTCGCATAAAGCTCCTGATAATAATGTGGCCCGGTAGCGCCTGATACGGTATTAGACATTTTAGTCCAGGAAGCTCCCCGGTTTTCTGAGCGAAATACCCCTCCGGTGGTTCTATCCAGTTCAATAGCGGCATATACTACATCTGGCTGTTGAGGTGACATGGCCAAACCAATTTTCCCATAGCTAGATTTAGGCAAGCCTGTACTGAGTTTTTCCCAGGTTTCCCCCCCGTCTTCAGACCGGTGAATACCCGAGTCAGGACCTCCTCCCATTAGGGCGGCTACCGTCCTGTGTCTTTGCCAGGTGGCGGCATAAAGTCGATCAGGATTTCGTGGATCCATCATAATATCGGTGACCCCTGTCCATTCGTTCCCACCCAGAACAAAATTCCAGGTTTTACCGCCATCTACGGATTTATAGAGGCCCCGGGTTCCGCCTTTGCTCCACAACGGACCCTGAGCGGCAACCCAAATCACATCCGGATTAGTAGGATGCACTATGATCTCCGAAATGTGTTCTGAGGCCTCAAGCCCCATATTTTCCCAAGTTTTTCCACCGTCTTTGCTCCTGTAGACCCCGTCTCCGTAACCTACATGCCTGCCACCCACATTTTCTCCGGTGCCTACCCAAATGGTGGCGGGATTATTCGGATCGATGGTGATGCATCCGATAGAATAAGATTTTTGCTCGTCAAAAAGCGGGGTCCAGGTTGTGCCTGAATTTTCGGTCTTCCAGACGCCCCCCGATCCTACGGCAACATACCAGATATCATTATCATCTGGATGGACCGCTATATCCGCAATTCTTCCGGATAGAAAGGCAGGGCCTACATTTCGTAGCTTCAGATCGCCAAAAGAGATCTTGTCTGCCTCCGTATCTGTGTTACTTTTGGAGCCCCGGCGTTGTGACTGGGTGGACTGACTTAAACAAAAAACAAATAAAATGAGTAGTGGTAAATATTTTCTCATGGGAATAAATTATATTTCTGGTTGAATGCCCTTAAATTACATAAAAACAGTTAAAGCAAATCCATCTTAAAACAATTTTTAAGTTATGAAGTACAAGATCATTTTAGTAACCATTACATTCGTCTTAATCGGTTATTCCTGCAAACCCGAAACGGACAAGGCAACTGAGGTAAAGAATGAAGTATCTATCCCTGATGATTATGATCCCCAAGCCCGACTAAATGAGATGGGGATTACTTTACCCGAAGCCTCAACACCGGTGGCGAACTATGTAAATGCGGTTAGAGTAGGGGACCTTATTTTTCTGGCTGGAAAGGGCCCTAGAAAAGCTGACGGAACTAATGTAACAGGAAAATTAGGTGCAGACCTTACCATTGAAGAGGGATATGAGGCAGCACGTCTAACGGGCATTGCACAGCTGGCTGTTCTAAAGGCTGAACTGGGAAGTCTCAACAAGGTGAAAAGGATTGTAAAAGTTAAAGGGATGGTTAATGCCCTTCCTGAATTCACGGACCATCCTAAAGTGGTAAATGGATATTCAGATTTGATGGTTGCGGTATTTGGTGAAAAGGGCAAACACGCACGGGCGGCGGTTGGAATGGGATCTTTACCAAGCAATATTGCCGTTGAAATTGAAATGGTGGTACAAGTGTATGAATAAAGGGTAACAGCTGGTTTTATTTTGTTGGGCTCAACTTTCGGAATCCTCCATAAAAATCTTATTTTTGTGACCCTATTTTTAGGCCTCATAGTTCAATGGATAGAATAGAAGTTTCCTAAACTTTAGATCCAGGTTCGATTCCTGGTGAGGCTACAAATTTAATCAGGTTTTAAAGCCTGGCATAATCTCCTTAAAATGGATCCCAAAGCCGTAAAAAATGTCTTTCAACCAGGTGCCATCACACCTCAATTTATTGCGGACTCCATTGCCAAGCATCAGCTTAAGACACAAATTGGAGCACATGATATCTTTTTAGGTCAGGTAAGAGCTGATGAGATAAATGGAAAGGAAGTAAAGGCTATCGAATATTCTGCTTACGAGGAAATGGCCAATAGGAAATTTCACGAAATCAGGGAAGGAGCTTTTGAAAAGTTTGAGCTTAGCTGCATGCATATTTATCATAGTCTGGGCATTGTAAAGGCAGGTGAAATTTGCCTTTTTGTATTCGTGTCTTCCCCGCATCGTAAAGAGGTTTTTGAGGCATTACACTACATAGTGGAGGAGATTAAAAAAGAAGTACCTGTATTTGGGAAGGAGCTATTTGAGGACGATTCGTATCAATGGAAGGTAAATACATAAAGAATGGTAGATATAACCCATAAAGACCATACGCTCAGAACCGCAATTGCCCAGGCCATAGTGGAGGTCAGTTCTGAGGAAACCATAAAGGCCATTGAGGAAGAGCGTGTACCCAAGGGTAATGTTTTTGCCATGAGTAAGGCCGCTGGCTTGCTTGGGGTAAAGAAAACACCGGATCTTCTGCCCGACTGCCATCCACTCCCCATAGAATTTACCAAGGTTGAATATGAGGTCTCAGGGCTGCAAATAAAAATCATCATCACTGTAAAAACGATCTATAAAACCGGGGTAGAAGTTGAGGCAATGCACGGGGCCAGTGTAGTAGCACTGAATATGTATGATATGCTGAAGCCCATAGATAAGGGGTTAGAAATCAAAAGCATAAAATTGCTTAAGAAAACGGGCGGCAAATCTGATTTAGGGGTCTAATCCCCTGTATCAAAACCTGTTATAGGTTGCTTTTGAAACTAGCGTAACCTAGAAATCAATGCTGTTATTTTCTGCGGGACCAGATCTCGTACATAGGTTCTCCCCGACTGTTTTTCCCCTGATGGTGCCAGTCATCCCCCTGTATATTAAACATAAAACTCAATTCGGCCCCAACCCGGTTGTTATCCCTTGAGAAATACTCAATATATTCGGTGTAAACACCATCTTTGTTGGTGTAGCGACCGCCACCTGAGCCGGAAAATCTGAAGGTTTCCGTGTGATATGCAATCCACTGAAAACGACCATCCATCAAAAACTTCATGGTTTTTCTGGCATT
>CBDUAW010000241.1:0-4398 GCA_965365215.1 uncultured Eudoraea sp.
ACGAACTGGTATCCGAGCTGCAGCGCCACTTTCGTATCCATCCTTTAAACCCCAATGGAAACCATGGTTTTCAAAAAGGAGGGACGAAGGCAGGGGAGCAGTATTTAAGGTCCTTTTTGGAGCAGAGATACCTGGATTATAACCGTAATATTTCCAAACCAGAAGCTTCGCGAAGAAGCTGCAGCCGGCTATCCCCTTACCTTGCTTGGGGTAACCTTTCTGTGAGGGAAGTTTGGCAGGCAGCCAAGGCCAAAAGAAAGGAATGCCAGAATAAACGAGCTATAGATGCTTTTACCTCCAGACTGCGGTGGCAAGCACATTTTATCCAGAAATTTGAGATGGAGGAAACCATGGAAGAGGAAAGCCTGAACAAAGGGTACGGACTATTAAAAAAAAGTATCTCAAAAACCTATCTCGAGGCCTGGCAAAAAGGAGAAACAGGATTTCCCCTGGTTGATGCCGCCATGCGCTGTTTGCAGGAAACAGGATATTTAAATTTCAGGATGCGGGCCATGGTAGTTTCTTTTGCCACACATCATCTATGGCAGCCCTGGCAGGCAATCAGTACACATCTATCGCGTTGTTTTCTGGACTTTGAGCCTGGAATTCATTTCCCACAGTTACAAATGCAAGCAGGGGAAACAGGGATCAACCAAATCAGGATCTATAATCCAATAAAAAACAGCAAGGAACATGATCCGGATGGTGTTTTTATCCGCAAATGGATTCCAGAATTGAGAAAAGTACCGCCTGCTTTCCTCCACGAACCCTATTTGATGACAGAACTCGATCTAAAATTTGCCGGGTTCGCTCTTGGCAAGGACTACCCCCACCCAATTGTAGATCTTGAAGTAAGCCGTAAAAGAGCAAGCCAGACCCTGTGGGATTTCCGGAAACACGAAAAGGTCAAAGAAGAGAACCTGCGAATTCTCAAAAAACATACTCTCCAAAACAGGGAGGCTTTCGATAAGTCTTAGGGCGTGTAGTAAAAAGGGATATTGTAAGTTTAATGCCTTATATTAGTAGTAGCAGTTAAAGCCAAAATTCACCTGAATGTCCTTGCTATTTCAAAGAATATTGATTCCTGCATGTTGCCTTCTGCAATACATTTCCCATGCCCAGTCCGGGCAGTTGGTAGAGCCTGCGGTTATTGCTTTGGATCCGTACCTGAATGTCAGGGATTTTACGATCGCTTCTTCGGGTAGTGAAGCCTATGTGTCAATACAAAGCCCACTGTCTGAACTGTCTGTAATTGCACGTCTCGAGAAAGCCAATGGAATTTGGAAGGAACCGGTATTGTTGCCATTTTCCGGTAAATACAATGACCTTGAGCCATTTTTATCTGGCGATAACCTAACCCTATACTTTGCTTCAAACAGACCTATAAATGATTCGATCAGCGGGGTTAAGGATTACGATATTTGGTACGTAATGCGTCCAGAGGTCGATGCCCCATGGGGCCTACCCATCAATATGGGCGCTCCAGTAAATACTTCCTACAATGAATTTTATCCTGCCGTGGCTAACAATGGGAACCTGTATTATACCAGTGACCACCCCAATGCAGTTGGGAAAGACGATATATTTTTTAGTCAATGGAAGGATGGCCAATATACCGCACCAGAACCGTTAAATAGTGCTATTAATACCGATGGATACGAGTTTAATGCCTATATCTCCAGAGATGACTCCTTTATTATTTTTAGCGGATACAACAGGGACGATGGCCAGGGTAGCGGAGACCTGTATATCAGTTTCCGGGATGAAGAAAATCAATGGAAGAAGGCTATCAATCTGGGCGAAAAGATCAATTCCAGGTATATGGACTATTGTCCTTTTGTTGATCTGGCTTCCGGCACCTTATATTTTACAAGTAGGAGGAGTTCCTTTAATGAGGTTTATGATTTTAAGACGATGGAAGGGGTATTCCAGGAGATCTCTAAACATGAGAATGGACTAAGTAGAATTTATAAAACATCCTTTACAAAAGAAGACTGGAAGTATCACGAGTAAGACCATAATTTACCCATGGGGAGTTACGGACCAGGCATTATTCAGCAAAAGGAAAATACAGTATTTATATTTTTATTTCAAAAAGCTTATTTTTAGTCCTGAACAAAGGCATACGGGGATTTCAGAATAGTTTCCCCGAGATTTGTGAAATACTATTGTCCCCCGAAATTGACGATTAAACTGACTTGAGAATTATGAAAAGAATGACTTGCCGACAGTTAGGAGGGGCTTGCGATCAGGAATTTTTGGCAAAAACCTTCGAAGAAATTGCCGAAATGAGTAAGAAGCACGGCATGGAGATGTTTCAAAAAGGGGATAAGGCTCACCTGAAAGCAATGGAAGAAATGCGGACATTGATGCAATCACCGGAAGCCATGCAGGCATGGTTCAAAAGCAAAAGAGAAGAATTTAAATCACTTCCCGAACAGGAATAACCAGAATTTATGGTTTAGTTTCTGGCGCAAATCAACTTTGTCCCGGTCGGAAAAACCACCAAAAATGTTTAAATTGCGCCCCCTAATTGCAGGTGTGGTGGAATTGGTAGACACGCTAGTATCAGGAACTAGTGCCGCAAGGCTTGAGAGTTCGAGTCTCTCCACCTGTACGAAGTAAAGGCCCATCCTATGGATGGGCTTCAATTTTTGAAGCAGAGAGACGAGAAGTTTATCTCGCCCCTTAACGCGGGAAATCTCTCTACCTGTACAAGCAGAAAATAAAAGTCGGTATAACCGGCTTTTTTTATACAATTTTCCCTGTAAAAGGGTTTCACCCTGGCTTTGGAATAAATCTCTATATTATTAATAATCAATACCTTTAGAAAAGCTGAAGCGATTAATAGTACACAGGAATTTCCTTATAAAATAAGATCATGGTTTTCAGTTCTAAAAGGGAAAAGAAATTATGGATAGGGACCCTGTTTGTGGTAATCGCTATTTTTTCAACCTTGGTGCTGGCCAGGCAATTGGCATCAGAACTCCGGGATAGAAACCTTCTCAGTACCGGCTTCTGGATTGGAATATTCCTTGTGGTCTTTACGGTCTTTCTGCAAGGCCTTCGAATTAAACCGAAGCGAGCAGAACTTTTTACCTGGATAGGAATTGCCGGGGTATACTTTTTGGTCTTCCTCAGGATGCATGTGCCGGAGGAACGAAGCCACCTAATTGAATATAGTGTTTTGGCTGTTTTTATTTTTGAGGCCTTAAAGGAACGGAAGAATAATGGTTTTCATGTCCCTTACCCCAGTCTGGTTGCATGGGGGATGACCAGCCTTATCGGATTTCTGGATGAGGTAATACAGTTAGCAATTCCTGTCAGGGTTTTTGATTGGGTTGATATCTCATTTAACGCTTTTGCGGCTTTTCTGGCGATATCTTCCAGTACTGTCCTTGGTTGGGTGCGTAAAAAATTCACTTCTTAGGATTTTTTGGCAATCTATTGTTATCTAATAGAGGGTAGCTATAATTACCTCTATACATACTCATTGCCTTTAGAATTGGATTATTACATCCTACTTACGTCATAAAATTCGTAAATTAAAAGAATTCCCCTTTTACTAACCAATAAATTTTTGATAATGAAAACAAAACTATTCGGGTAGGTACTATTAGCAGTCCTAACCCTTTTCGGTTGTAAGGAAGCAGAAGAAATTATGGATGAAATGGAAGCTCAGATTATGCAGAATTCGAAAAAAAAGTAGCTATAATTAAGGCTTTTTATAAAGCACATAGGGAAGAAGACCTCGAAGCTCAAAGTGCCATGCTCTCAGACACTATGAAATGGAGTCCTCCTGCCTATAATGGCAATGAATGGCTGTGCAAAGAAGACCTTCTTGGAGCCCTTAAAGGTTATCACGATGCTTTTGATAATATTCAATAGCACGAGGGAATTGTGATGCCAGATTCTACCGTAAACGGTTATTGGTCGGGTTCTGTATTTCCGCAAGCAACGGGGACAGATGCTCCAGGAGTTATTCGCGTATATGGTACCTGGACAGCTACGCATACCGAAAGCGGAAAAGAAATAGGCGTCAAATTCTTTAACCTGACGACTATCAATGATAAAGGGATGATAGTACAGACTTCATATTATTTTGATGTTAATGGTCTTGCTGTGCAGATAGCGGCGGAAGAATAAGCTAATTACAATTTTTTTTAGAGGCGGCCTGTACTGGCCGCTTTTTTTATCATCATGATGGAGTATCATCTGGGATAACGTATCTTGAGGATATGAAAGCAGCCTTTCGAAACAGGTATGGCCCGCCAGCTTGCATAGAGCTGAAAGAATTATCACAACCTAAGCCCGGAAAGAGTGAATTACTTATTAGGGTTTATGCCACTACCGTTAATCGTACTGACTATGCCAACCTGCTGGCCAGTCCTTCTTTTA
>CBDUAW010000242.1:0-4376 GCA_965365215.1 uncultured Eudoraea sp.
AACAGCTTATTGTAATTGAAGATGGCATCAGAAAGCTTAAAACGGAAATGATATACTTTGATTTTGATAAATCCTATATCAGGGAAGATGCCGCTGATGAATTGGATGAATTGGTTGCTGTTATGAAACAGTATAAGACTATGGTTATTAAAATTGAATCCCATACGGATTCAAGAGGTCCGGATGTATACAACAAATACCTGTCAGATAAGCGGGCAAAATCTACCCGAGCGTATATTATTTCTCAGGGAATTGCTCCTGAAAGGATTCAGAGCGCAATAGGTTATGGGGAAGAAAGACTCCTGAACGAATGCGACGGCACAGTGAGGTGCAGCAGGGAAAAGCACCAAAGAAACAGGCGGTCTGAGTTTATCATCGTCAATATGTAGAACCAGCTAGTTTTATCCCTCAGAATTCAAAAAATCACCGTTCACAACGCAGTCTGGCCAGTTCACAACAAAGTGTCAGTAAAGTATACGTAAGTGGCTCATTTTAAGTTATCTAATTAGCATAAATAACCACCCAAACACCCATAATTTTATGAGATATTTATTACTTATCAAAGAAATATACCTTGAGGCCTTCCGAAATTTAGGTCACGTGCTGCTCAAGAATTACTTTAAAATATTTACCTGGTTCTGTCTTATCAGCTTTATAATTGTGCTCTATGCTTTTATTTTCCGGGTAGCCACAGGCTTTGTTTTCGATTAATCCAAACCAACCAAACTTGAAAGACGCTCCCTCGGGGGCGTTTTTTATTTATTATCCCTACCAATTGGTATATTTTGATGTTTTCTGATGTTGTTCATCCGGATTTTTTGTCTGTGGTTGAGTAAAACGGGGTTTATCTATTTATACAGGCAATACGGCTTTTAAATTTCCTTGGGGCCCTATACTTTTGGAACTTTAGTTCATATCAACTTTAATCCCCCTGTATATGGATACACTTTTACTTCTTAAAGAAATTTATTTAGAAAGCTTCAAGAATATCAGCAATTATCTGATTAGAAACTCCTTTAAAGTCTTCGCATGGTTTGCCTTTGCAATGTTGTTTGTGGTGATGTATGCATTTGTCTTTAGGGTTTATACCGGATTCCCATTCGATTAGGGTTTATATTGATCCCATAGTAATAAAAAAGCCCGGCAATGAGCCGGGCTTTTTTTCTTTAATCGGGTTACTTTATTTGAATTTTAAGGTCCTTAAGATGGCTTCAAGTTCAAACATATAATCCCGTTTGTTGGTTGCTGGCGCAAAGGTGAATCCTTCAATTACCAGTTTTCTGTTATGCTCCGGATCGTTAATGATATACGTAAGGAATGGACCTGCCATGGGATAATTCTCTATCTCCCATATTCCACGTACTTCCGCTGCCTTTTTCCCTGCGACCTCCGCAGAAAAAACATAGGGGGCAAAGGCCTTTTCTGTCACCATATAGGTAGTCTTGTTGGGTATATCCGGGCCAGGTATATATTTTTCCCCTATGGAATCGCGCATCCGCACAATGTCTTTTACAAAAGTTGAATCATTGTCAAAACTGTCTTCAGGCATGGTATATACAATGATATTCATAGAGCCCTTTTGGATCTGGCGATCTATCCAGACAAAATTGTCCTCTTCATTCCCAAGCTGATAAATGGAAGGAAGATTAAAACTGATACCAAATTTTTCTTCAAGCACTTTGTCCTTGCTTAGTGATCTGAGGAACCTTTTCTGAGCTTCTTTGATTTCCGTTTCTTTAAAAGATGCAATGATTTTATCTGCTCCGGCCTCGAGATTGGCAATAAGTTCTTCTTCCGATTCCCCTTTAATTACCCCAACCTTCTGGGGCGTAGCATAAAGGTCTGTTTTTATATGTGCAAGATCCAGGCTATCCAGGCTTACAAATAATACAGAACGCCTGTGGCGTGTCATCCCGGTAAACACCTGCTGTGGCATGTGTTCTATTGAAAAAAGGGGCTCATCCCAGGTTAGGCCCAGGATAGGTGCTGCGAAATGTTCCCGCACCTTGTCGCCAACTCTGCCTTCCCATAAGTTATTATCCATAACTACGGCAAGGGAATTTATGGCCCCAACGGATACTGGCTTGTATTTCTTTTTGTTTTTCTCCTCACAAGATGATAATACGCTTAGGAGGACAAGAAGGGTGATTAAAATTCTTTTCATAGACAATTAGTGTTACGAGGAACAATCACATAGTTTAAGTTTTGTTCCCGGCTGTAAATTATTACCGCGAATACCGTTCCATTTTCGTAAATTTTCAATAGTAATTCCGGGATATTTTCTTGAAATGGTCCAAAGGGAGTCCCCTTTCTTTACTGTATGAACCTTAGAAGAAGTGAGGCTATTTGTTGCCTGACTGGCATTTGATGATTTTTTATTGGAAGTATTCGAAGCCACCGCAGGTCTTCTCGGAAAGATTGTAAGGCGTTGTCCAACCCGTAAATTATCACTCCTGAGGCCATTCCATTTTTTTAACTGGCTTACTCCCACGCCATAACGTTCAGCAATTCTTCCCAGGTAATCTCCGCTTCTAACGCGGTAGCGAATCTTGTCTTGTGCTTTTACCAGCTGTGGAAGGGGTTTTTCCTGTTTTTTCAGATCCTCTTCTACTTTGGCATAAATGGCTTCTTCATTAGCCACAAAACGTCCAACGGCCTTTACTGGTAACCTCAGGGTGTATTCTTTACCTTCAATCTTTGGGATGATGTTTAGTTTATACGAAGGATTTAGCACTTTGAGTTCCTCAACACTGATCCCTACAATCTCCGAGATCTGCTCAAAAGTAATTAGATTTTTAATATGGATCGTATCTGTTTCAAAATAGGGCCTTGTAGCCTTTTTGCCTCTGATTCCGTATTCATCTGCATATTCAAAAAGGTACATAGTGGCTAAAAACGCGGGCACATATCCGGCAGTTTCACGAGGAAGGTTCCTTCTTATATTCCAGTAGTTTTTATACCCTCCGGATCTTCTTATGGCCTTATTAACATTCCCAGGGCCCGAATTGTAGGCTGCCAGGGCCAGGTCCCAGTCGCCAAAAATCTCATATAATTTGGAAAGGTATTCGCAGGCAGCCTGGGTAGATTTAATGGGATCACTTCTTTCGTCAACGTAGCTGTTTACCTCCAACCCGTACATCTTCCCTGTACCATACATAAACTGCCATAATCCGGTAGCTCCAACCCTGGATTTCGCTCTGGGATTCAGGGCCGACTCAACAATGGCCAGGTATTTTATTTCTAGAGGAATATTATACCGGTCGAGCGCTTCTTCAAACATGGGAAAATAGAACTGGCTTGCGGTAAGCATCCGCTCTAACAATTCCTTTTTCCTGAGGTAAAAGGATTTAATTACGCGTTCAAGAGACGGATTATAGGCAATATTGAAAGGGGTTTTTTCATCTAATCTTCGCAAACGGTTTTTCAGGGTCTCCGTGCTCCATGCATCAGAGGGAAGCCCAACGGTATCGGCATTTACCACTTCATTGTACATCTCCTGGAACAGCTTGGAATTCTGCTTAAACTCCTCCATCCAAAGGCTGTCGTATTTGGCCAGCTCCGGATAATCGGAAATCCCGGATGCGGATTTTCTGGCCTCAACTATTGCCTTAATTTCCTTTTCCTCGGGAGTGGTATTTTCAAATTCCAGGGAAGCGGCATCTGTATTCTTTTTTAGTGGGGAAAGGAGCTTGATGCCCCGGGTTTCTGATGGAACAATGGATACGTCAGGAGTTGAAGGTTTCTCCTGGGCATTAAGAATTGTTGTCCCGACAAGCAACAGCACAGCCGTCCATATTTCATTCCTTGCGCTCATATAAAATCCGATCTTTAGCCGTGGGGGCTAACGAAAATCGTGTTTTTTTCCGAAATGGAGAAATTTTAATTCTTAATGTATCACAATTAACAGCCTCTCCCTTTAATCGATAACGAGATTCTCAGGTCAATATTGCTGCTATTCCAGGGAGGGTTTTCCCTTCAAGACTTTCGAGCATGGCACCTCCTCCTGTTGAGACATAGCTCACCTTATCCTGAAAACCAAACTGCTTAACTGCTGCCACAGAATCTCCGCCGCCTACAAGGGAAAAGGCTCCTGCTGCAGTTGCTTCCTCAATATAGTTCCCAAGGGCTATTGTCCCTTTTGCGAAGTTCTTCATTTCAAAAACCCCCACCGGGCCATTCCAGAGAATGGTTTTGGAAGCCAGGACCACCTTACGAAAAATCTCTAATGAAGCAGGGCCGGCGTCGAGCCCTTGCCATCCGTCGGGGATTTCATCTACCGGGACCACTTTAGTGTCAGCATCATTACTGAAAGCATTAGCGGCAATCACATCTACCGGCATGTGGACCTGCACTCCTTTTTGTGCTGCCTTATCTAG
>CBDUAW010000243.1:0-4369 GCA_965365215.1 uncultured Eudoraea sp.
GCCGAATCACGGACGTTTTTTTCCTCTACATTTTCATGTAGTTCCTGATCTTTTTCTTCCATAATACACGCTATCGCCTTCCATATCTTTTAAGTTGGCTGCCTCTCTAAGATAACAACATCATCCTAATTGTCAAAGGTAATTATTCTACTTTTCTTTGAAATGGTCGGGGTTGCAATAACCCCCCTTCTGTGATAAGGGCCCTAGGCAGGGCTGTTCCAAATCTCCCAGGATTTTTCGGCCTGTAATTCGAGCATCTTCAAACCATTACTGATGATGGCCCCCTGATCTTCTCCAGCCCGTAAAAAGGCCGTTTTTTCCGGATTATAAATAAGGTCGAATAAAAGATGGGTTCCGGAAATATATTCATAGGGGATGGCAGGTTTTTCTTTAATCTTTGGAAACGTTCCTTGCGGGGTGCAATTAACAATCAGGGTATTGTGCTGCATAACTTCCCGGTTGAGATCTTTATATCCCATCATATGAGGACCTGGTGTACGGGAAACATATGTATAAGCTATACCTAGTTCCCCCAGGACATAAGAAATAGCTTTTGATGCCCCTCCTGTGCCTAGGATAAGCGCATGTTTATGTGATTTTTTCAAATAGGGAAGTAGTGCATGTTTAAAACCGTAAGCATCTGTATTATAGCCGAAAAGCCCCTCTTTTGTAACCTTTATGGTATTTACAGCACCAATGGCCTCAGCTATGGGATCCAAATATTGCAAGAATGGAATAACACTTTCTTTATAGGGAATAGTAACATTGAGACCCTTTAAATTTTTCCTGGATTTAAGGACCTCTTCGATCTCCTTGATCTCATCCAGGTCAAAATTGGAATAGGAATGGGTATAAAGCCCCAGTTGGGCAAACTTTTTCTTGAAGTAACCTTTGGAAAAGGAGTAGCCGATATCCCTTCCAATCAATCCATATTCAGACCCTGCGTCGTCTATTTTTTCCATACCATTCTAAGGCAATTAATACCAGGATACCAAAGATAACAAACAGGATGGCCCACCAGGTTTCTGCATTGTTTATCTCCGGGAGGTAACGTTCATAATTCCGCAGTATTTTGTCCCCGTTAGAATCCAAAAGGGTATTCCCCGCTTCATCGAGCATATACACTGCACTTTTCCATGGCCAAACCACTCCTAAAGAACCGGTTATAAACCCTATGATCACCGCTGTAGTAATATGTTTGGAGTGTTTCAGAACATATCCCAAAATATGGGACAGGGTAACAAGGCCCACGGCCGAGCCGGTTGTGAATACCGCCAGAATCAGCAAGGTATCCAGGCGTTCTGTGTTGTCCACAAAGCTAAAATCGCCCTTGAAAACCTCTGCAAGGGTATCGTATAAAGCATTAACGGAGTCTACCAGTAACAGTACATAGTTTCCCAGTAAGATAAGGATGAAGGAACCAGAGAGTCCTGGGAGCGTCATGCCAGAGACACTAATTATTCCACAGAGGAAGATAAAAAGGAGGTTGTCGTTCTCCTTGGCCGGACTCAGGAAACTGATTGAAATACCCAATATTAAGCCAACGATCCCCATAGGCAGGGTTCGCTTATTCCAGTGTTCAAAATCCTTGGCGATATAGTATATTGACCCGATGATCATTCCGAAGAACAATGCCCAGACATACAATTCCTCCTTATCAAGAAAGTAGTCCAGTATTTTGGAGATGCTAAAATAACTGACCAGCATTCCGAAGATGAGCAAGGAGAGAAATTGCCCGTTAACATAGCGATAGAAACTTTTAAATCGGCCGTTAAAGAGCAGTTTAAAAGCTTTAGTATTTATTTTTTGCAGGGAATAAATGAATTCCTCGTAAAAGCCTGCTACAAAGGCAACGATTCCCCCGGAGACCCCCGGAACTTTATTCGCTGCTCCCATTCCCAGGCCTTTCACCACCAGAAATATCTTGTCTAAAAGTGTTCGTGGTTCATACATTGGGGCAAACTATTTTTTTGAAGCTAATTTCTCCAGAATAAAAATAAGAGAAAAACCAAGGATGCCTAGCAATACGGCATAGCCAAACTGGTTATCTCCTTGAAAGGCAAAGGGAGATATGTTGTTTTCAATCACAGGAATTACCTTATCCCCATAAATTTTGGTGGCCAGGACTTCTTTCCAGGGCCATATCTTGTTCAGGGACCCCAAGATAAATCCAGTAAGTAAGGCCAGGGTAATATTCTTGTAATGCGCAAACATCCATTTAAGCAATTTTGCAAAACTCAAAAGGCCAAAAATTGCTCCAATTCCAACGGCAAGGATTGTTTGTAGTTCCCTTTCATGGACCGCATCTAATACGGTTTTATAGGAGCCGAGTAATACCAGAATAAAGGCTCCTGAAATACCCGGAAGAATCATGGCACATACGGCAAGTGCGCCTGACAAAAACAAAAAGGGGAGGCTGTTAAAATTATCAGAAGGGGGGAGGCTTGTGATAAAATAGGCAGAAATAGCGCCCACGGCGAACACTAAGACTACAGCCAGGCTCCATCTTTTAATTCCTTTAGCAACAAAATAGATACTAGCAAGTACCAAGCCAAAGAAAAATGACCAAAGTAGTATGGGCTGATTAACCAGTAGCCAGCTAATAAACTTTGCAAGAGATAAGATGCTTATGGCTATTCCAGTAAAAACAGCCAGGAGAAAGTTTCCGTTAATGGAAGTCCAGGCATGCTTTAGTCCTTCTTTTCTCAAGGTTTTAATGAGACCAAAATCAATCTTCCCAATTGATCCTATAAGCTCTTCGTAAATCCCGGAAATAAACGCAATTGTACCACCGGAAACACCAGGAACCACGTCGGCAGCTCCCATGGCCATTCCTTTAAGGGTAATCACTATATATTGTAGTAAACTTCGGCTTTTCATCAAGAATAAAAAACAAAAGTAGTTCTTTTATTCGGATGCCTTCTTGATATCGAGGATAATGTTCTGAGCCCAATTTGAGTTGAAGTAAGCAGGAAATTCCAATTCAAAATAGGACAATTTGCTTAAGTCTAATTTCAAAGCTTTAATTAATCTGTATTGTGCCTTAACAGGGTCTTTTGCCATAAGATACAAGCCAGCCATTTTATATAGGACTTCCGCTTTGTCCGGATAAAACTCAAAGCCCTGAATCAGGATTTGAATGGCAGCTTCAGGGTCTTTATTCTGTGTCACCACTTCAGCCCAGTTCATCCATGTATCTAACTCGTAGTTCCCTAACTCTACTGCCTGCTTATATGCAAAATCTGCCTCATCATAATTCTCAAGGGCAGCGTGTATCCTTGCACACTTTTTCCAATACATAGGATTTTGTTCATCGATGTTTATCGCCTTGTTTACATAGTAAATGGCTTTTTCATAATTCTCATTGCGATAATAAAAATCAGTTATAGCCAACCAGCCCTTATCCAGAAGGGGATCTTCATGTACGGTTTGGTAATAGTAGAACTTGGCCATCTCCTCATTGCCTAACTTTTCGTAGCATTTGCCCATTCTCAGGTAAGCATGAGATGTTGGATCCTCAATTTGTATGGTGGTCTCATAATTTTCAATGGCCTCACTAAATGCCCCCATCTTTTCAAGGACCTTTCCCTTCTCAAAATACGCTCCTATAAAGGTATCGTCCGCAATGATTGCAAAATCAAAGGCGGCAAGGGCTTCCTTGTACATTTCCTTGACATAGAATTGTTTTCCCAATTGGTGCCAGGCAACCTGACAATAGGGATTCTTATCTAAATATTCATTTAGGTACTGGATAGCTCCATCATAATCTTCCAGGAATTCAAAGCAGTATATTACATTGTACAGGGAGGCATAGTCTGTATAATCATGCACTACACAGGTCATAAAACTCTCTTTGGCCTTTTCAAAATTATCCATAAACAGATACTCCATACCAAGAAGCGAATAAATATCAAGACTGCCCTCGGATAGTTCCAATGCCTTCTGGAGCAGTACAACAGCTGCCTCGTGATTATCCTTTTTGGAATAAATGTTGGCTCTTTGAATAAAGATCTCTTCATTTTGGCTATCTACCCGCTGTAATTGGTCGAGCAATTCTTCGGCCTGGTCCAGATTGTTTTCAAAAACCAGCACCTCAATATCCAATAGTTTCAGGTCAGTGGAATCAGGATGTTGTTGCAGTCCTATCTTAATGGCTTTCTTGGCCAGAGAGATTTTTCCGTTGTTCAGGTAGTGGTGTATAATGTCTTCAAAATCCTCGGCGTCGAAGAAATAGACGTCGTCTGTTTTGAGCATTGATTCAAATTTCGATATGGGTTGGCTTGGTCTTTCGTCAGGGTCTAACGCCATAGAATACGGGCTTGATTAAACTATGGAATTAAAAATAACTCTTTTAGGGTCATTTTTTTTT
>CBDUAW010000244.1:0-4361 GCA_965365215.1 uncultured Eudoraea sp.
TGCGATTTTTGTATTAATTGGGATATTTTTTGATTTTTTTGATGGCCTGGCCGCCAGAAAACTGGGGGTTCAAAGTGAATTGGGAATTCAACTCGACTCCCTGGCCGATATGATTACCTGCGGCCTGGTTCCTGGAATTGTCATGTTTCAGTTATTAGGGATGTCTCAAACAGGGGGCTGGAACTTTACGGATTTCAACCCCGTCCTCAATAACAGCGGTTCCAATTGGCAATTTTTTATTCCTTTTGCAGGATTTCTGATTACTTTGGGTTCAGCTTACAGATTAGCCAGGTTTAATATTGATGAAGACCAGCTTACTTCCTTTATTGGATTGCCAACCCCGGCAAATGCCTTACTCATTATTTCACTACCCTTAATTTTACTTTATCAGGGGAATGATCCGTTAAACAGTATTATTTTAAATCCATGGTTCCTTTTGGGGCTTACCTTACTAAGTACGTATCTTCTTAATGCAAGGGTAGAGTTGTTTGCCTTAAAATTTAAAAATTGGAGCTTTAGGGACAATGCCCTACGCTATATTTTTATCATCGTAAGTTTGGTGCTGCTTATGACCATGAAATATTTAGCCGTCAGTGTTATTATTCTATTCTATATAGTCAGTTCTGTGATATATAAGGTTGGGGCCAAGGAAAACTCCAGGATGGCCTCTTAAAGGTTTTAAGCCAGAAGTTTAGATTTTAAAAAAGGGTCAAGCAGGGGGTTTTACTTTCTGATAGAGAAAGAACCATTATTACCACTACTGGCAGACCATGTTCCACTCAAAATAGTTGCTGAGGCAGGGGCACTCAGGGTGATACTGGTATCATCACACTCATCATTTGCCGTGGCCCTGAAGTTGGTCCCGCTAATGATACTCCAGTCGCCCTCAAAAGGACAAAGTATGTCCGAATCTGTTTCTGCTGTAATGGTTCCGTCTTCCGCAAGTACTATTGTTGTATTGGCAGAGCCGAGGGTTCCACTTACTGTACCGGTCCATGTACCTACTAAATCCTCCATCGTTACTTTTATCGAATCTTCTGGCGGATTGTCATTATCGTCCCCGGGAGAACAACTTAGCAGAAAGGTACCTACTACGACTAGGATTGCAAAGCGACATTTGAAGAGTTGATCTGTCATGATAAGTTGTTTTCACCAGCTTTTCAGAATTTTCTAATTGATTCTCAATAAGTTAAGGTAGTTATATTGTATTAAATATAGGAAAGATTTAGGAAGGTATTGAGATTTTATGTGTGCTTGGGACACTTTGTTGTCCAATTGTACATTAATCCCTTAAAAATGGTAAAAACGAATTGCCCGGCGAAATTTGAAGATCCTGCTCAGAAAGAGAAAGATTGAGCGGTTATCGCGTTGAGCAAAGAAGTTAAAAATCCAGTTTCTTTTTCCGCAATTCAAAGTTTTGCCCTAAATACACCTTTCTTACCATTTCATCTTCGGCCAGGTCTTCAGGGATTCCCGATTTAAGGATCCCTCCCTCAAACATTAAATAGGACCTTTCTGTAATGGCTAATGTTTCCTGCACATTGTGGTCTGTGATCAGGATCCCAATGTTTTTGTTTTTCAACTGGGCCACGATCCTTTGAATATCTTCTACGGCAACCGGATCTACCCCGGCAAAGGGTTCATCGAGCAAGATAAATTTTGGGTCGGTCGCCAGTGCACGGGCTATTCCCGTTCTTCTACGCTCCCCCCCGGATAGCAAATCTCCCCGGTTTTTGCGAATATGAGCAAGGCCGAACTCCTCAATCAGGGATTCCATTTTCATATGCTGCTCCTTCTTACTCAGTTTGGTAAGCTGTAATACGCTAAGGATGTTTTTTTCTATGCTGAGTTTTCTGAAAACGGAAGCTTCCTGAGCGAGATACCCTATCCCATTCTGGGCCCTTTTATACATGGGGTATTTGGTAATTTCGGTTTCATCGAGGAAGATCTTTCCCCCATTGGGCTTAATGAGCCCGACAATCATATAGAAACAGGTGGTTTTACCGGCGCCATTGGGCCCCAGCAGCCCCACTATTTCCCCCTGGTTAACTTCGAGGGAAATCCCTTTTACCACCTTCCGACCCCTGTAGGCCTTCATTATGTGCTCTGCTCGTAACTTCATCTTAGTTGCGGATAAAACTAATCATATAATCCGAAATGGTCCTGAGAATTAACGCAATATTAATTCTTTTGAATGGTGTAAAATTTTTTGGTGAATTACTGCAATCCTTATTTTCCTTTCGATTCAAGGGCTTCCCAATACTCATAGGCGCGCCTGAGGTGTGGAATTACGATGGTACCCCCCACCAGGGTTGCAATGCCAAGTGATTCCATGATCTCCTCCTTATTGGTACCTGCCTTGTAGGAACTCTCCAGGTGATATTTAACACAATCATCGCAACGGAGCACGGCTGAAGCCACCAAACCCAGCAACTCTTTGGTCTTTACATCGAGTACCCCGGGGGCATACGCATTGGTATCCAGATTAAAGATTCGTTTTATAATCTTATTATTGGATTCCAGTAGTTTGCTGTTCATCCTGGAGCGATACGCATTAAACTCTTCAACCTGTTTTGACATTTTTCTTTAACTTTTTTGCTTCTCTTTTAAGTACAACTTTGGAGATATAAATACTTACTTGATATAAGATGAGGACCGGAACCGCAACGATGATCTGACTTGCTACATCAGGAGGGGTTATTACCGCAGAAAGTATTAGGACAAGTACCAGTGCAATTTTTCGATACTTTTTCAGTATTTCCGGGGTAACAAGCCCAACCTTTGTGAGGAAAAAGATTATGATAGGCAGTTCAAAAATGAGGCCGCAGGCAATAACCGAAGCCCTTACCGTGGCAATATAGGAACCAAGATCTATATCGTTGAATACCTCACTACTTACCTGGTACCCTCCTAAAAAATTGATAGACAAGGGGGCAACTACATAGTATCCAAAAAGGACCCCCGTAAAGAAAAGAAGGGAAGCGACCAAGATAAATCCCCTGGAATTTTTTCGTTCCTTTTCATAAAGCCCGGGACTGATAAATTTCCACATTTCATAGAGGACATAAGGAAAACCAACGATAAACCCAGCCCAAATGGAAGTCCAGATGTGTGCAGAAAACTGCCCGGCCATGACCCTGCTTTGCACACGGAATAAAGGTTCTGTTCCACAGAAAGCTTCACTAAACCCTAATAGTTTGGATAGTTTGCAAAAAACCGCATAGGACGGAAAATCGGGTTTTTTAGGCCCGAAAATCACGGTATCGAAAATGAAATCCTTCATTAAAAAAGCCACAAAGCCAATGATGACTACGGCAAGTGTGGAACGGATAAGATGCCATCTCAATTCCTCGAGATGATCCAGGAACGACATCTCATTGGGGTCATTATTACCTTTTGTCATTATAAAATTCCTTCGTTAATCAAATTGTGAAGATGCACTACCCCTACGTATTTATCTCCCTTAACAGCCAGCAACTGTGATATCCCCTTATCTTGCATTAGTTTAAGTGCTTTCACGGCCAAAACTTCTGAACCAATTGTTTTTGGGTTAGACGTCATGATATCCTTTGCCATCAAGCCATTAATATTGTCGTATTTGTTGAGCATACGCCTTATATCCCCGTCAGTCACTATTCCAACCAGTTGCTTGCCTTTCATCACCGCGGTTACCCCCAGCATTTTTTCCGATATTTCAACAATTACCTGTTTTACATCTGTATCAATCTCAACTGTGGGCTTCATATTGTTTTGCACTATATCTTCAACACGGAGGTAGAGTTTTTTCCCCAGGGTACCGCCGGGGTGGTATTTTGCAAAATCCTTGCTGCTAAATCCCCTTAACTCCAGCAAACACAATGCAAGGGCATCTCCCATGACCAATTGTGCTGTAGTACTGGTAGTAGGCGCCAGGTTATTGGGGCAGGCTTCTTTCTCCACATAAGTATTCAAGACAAAATCTGCCTTCCTGGCCAAAAAGGAATCCATGCTCCCCGTAATCCCAATGAGCCGGTTTTTTCCATTTTTTATCAGCGGGACCAGCATTTTTATTTCAGGGGTATTCCCACTTTTAGAAATACAGATTACCACATCGTTTTTCTGGATGGTCCCAAGGTCGCCATGGATGGCATCTGCAGCATGCATAAAAATAGCCGGGGTTCCAGTAGAATTCAGGGTAGCAACAATTTTGGAAGCAATGATTGCACTTTTTCCTATTCCGGATACTACCACTCTTCCTTCCGACTTTAAAATGGCGTGTACGGCCCGGGCCCGTACGGTCCCGGGGAGTCGACTTTTGCACTGCCCTGTACTAAACTCAAATGAATAGTCTGGAAACCATCGGATTTATCGGTGCCGGCAAC
>CBDUAW010000245.1:0-4349 GCA_965365215.1 uncultured Eudoraea sp.
TCGCGCTGTAAGCACTATAGAAGACTCATCAACACCCACATCCTCCGGATCAATTATTTCATAGGTTTCCCTCTTTTTAATTACCCCATCCTGGTGAATTCCGGAACTATGCGCAAAGGCATTGGATCCAACGATAGCTTTATTGGGTTGCACCGGCATCCCCATTTTTTGGGATACCATCTGACTGGTACTGTACAACAATTTGCTATTGATATTTGTGTCGAGTTCCAAATATGGATGCTGCCTCAGAATCATCACCACCTCCTCAAGCGAAGTGTTTCCTGCACGTTCACCAATTCCATTGATAGTGCATTCTATTTGTCGCGCCCCATTGATCACTCCCGCAATTGAATTCGCAGTAGCCAGGCCAAGGTCATTATGACAGTGGCAAGACAGTGTGGCCTTATCAATACCCTTAACATTTTCCATAAGATATTTCATCTTGGCGCCGTATTCTTCAGGTAAACAATATCCCGTGGTATCCGGAATATTCAATACGGTAGCTCCTACTTTAATAACCGCTTCACATACCCTTGCCAGATATTCATTGTCCGTACGGCCTGCATCTTCCGCGTAAAACTCAATGTCCTCAACAAAGGTCTTAGCATATTTTACAGCTTCCACAGCTCGTTCCAGGATTTTGTCCTGTGTAGAATTGAATTTGAATTTTATATGAGATTCAGAGGTGCCAATCCCCGTATGGATTCGGGGCCGTCTTGCATGCTTAATCGCCTCAGCAGCTACCTCAATATCTTTTTTCACAGATCGGGTAAGACCACACACTCTGGCATTTTTAACCACCCTGGCAATTTCGCTGACCGACTTAAAATCTCCGGGACTGGAAATAGGGAAGCCGGCTTCGATAATATCCACTCCCAATTGATCTAAGCGCTCTGCAATTACCAGTTTCTGTTTGGTATCTAACTTACACCCCGGTACCTGCTCTCCGTCTCTTAAGGTGGTATCAAAAATGTCTACCTTATCTTTACTCATTATTTTTGTATAATTTTAGTCTTAATTACGAATATATACTTAGCGAATTGAACTCCCCTGGGTATAGAGGAGCATTTACAACGTTTATTCACTTTTACACCATATTAAAGTGCTGTATTACAAGCACTTAAATTACTTTTTTTACGATGACAAATGTCCATAAAGACGCTTTGTTTATTTTGGTTAAATCACTGTCCAAGTCCGAAAAACGACAGTTTAAGCTTTATGTGGGAAGGCTGGGGGTCAATACCGATGCCAAATTTCTGGCCCTCTTTAATCTCCTGGATAAACTAAAATTTTATGACGAAAAGGTGATTTTGGATAGCGGGATAGTAAAGAAAACGCAACTTTCCAATCTCAAGGCGCACCTTTACAAACAGATACTGGTGAGCTTGCGATTAAATCCGGTAAATCAAAATATAAGGGTGCAGTTAAGGGAGCAGCTCGATTTTGCAACTATCCTTTATCAGAAAGGATTGTACAAGCAAAGTTTGAAGATCCTGGAAAAGGTAAAGCATGTGGCTATGGATAATGAAGAAAAAAACATTGCCTATGAAATTGTAGAGCTCGAAAAAGTAATTGAAACTCAATATATTACCCGTAGCATCCCCGACAGGGCAGATGAGCTGGCAGCGGAAGCCCGCTTAATTTCAGATCAAAATGCATTAACCAGCAGGTTGTCTAACCTTTCACTTCAGCTCTATGGAATGATGCTGAAATTGGGATACGTAAGAAATGATGAAGATTTCAAAAAAGTGAAGCGCTATTTTGATGCTCATTTACCTGAATACAACTTGGAGGACATGGGATTCAGGGAGAAGCTCTGGCTTTATAAAGCCCATTTATGGTATAGTTTTCTCATTCAGGATTTTTTATCCTGTTATAAATTCGCCAGCAAATGGGTCGATTTGTTTTACGAGCATGAGAAGATGATTTACCTCAATCCGGTATTTTATCTGAAAGGGAATCATTATCTCCTTGAGTCGCTCTTTTTTGTGAAGTACAGTACGCAGTTCAAGGCTACCCTGGAACGACTAGAAACTGTAGTGGAGGCCAAGAATTTTCCTAAAAACGATAATATTTCTTCCCTGATATTCCTTTACTTGAATTCTAACAAGTTAAACCTTCACTTTATGGAGGGAACTTTTGAGAAGGGGCTCTATTTGGTAAAAATTGTTGAGTATGGAATTAACAAACACCGTGACCGGATAGACGAACATCATGTAATGGTTTTATATTACAAGATAGCCTGCTTGTATTTTGGAGTTGGCGATAACAAAAGCTGTATTTCCTATCTCAAAAAAATCATCAACAACAAGAACCTGAAAATGCGGGAAGACCTGATGTGTTTCGCAAGGGTGTTAAGCCTTGTGGCTCATTATGAGGCGGGAATGGATTATCATTTGGAGGTACAATTAAAAAGTACCTATAAATTCCTGCTTAAAATGAACGATTTACATGCCGTTCAAAAAGAAATGATCAAATTTTTAAGGAACTTGGGGGATATTTATCCACATGAATTAAAGGCTGCCTTTCAGGATCTTTATGACAGGTTGAAACCATTGGAGAGCCATCCATACGAAAAACGAGCCTTTTTATACCTCGATATTTTGTCCTGGTTGGAGAGCCATCTGCAAAACAAACCGGTAGGGCAGGTAATCAGGGAAAAGGCACTTGAAATTACTCGTTAACAATTCCCGGCGTTTCAGTCCCCAAGGTATTTACAAGGCCTTGGGAAATACTTTCAAATTTGTTTTTTTCAGCCATGTCCTTCACCATTTGGGGATTAAAGTCCCCATTGAAATATAGGATGGAGCCATTCTGATTATTGTTGTTGTAAATCAAGATTTCTTTTACGCTGTTTCTGCGTTCCCTGATAGAGACCACGTTCCTTTTTGTAAGTTCATTTTTTCGGTAAACCTCAATAAAGGAGTTACCGGTAATGGTATTCATTTGCCGGTTGAGGTACTGTGTCCGGGCAGGCGTATTACTGGGGATCTGCATGTACCTGAGGTCTTTCGTAGTACCTATCAGGGCTTCCATTTCCGGTGATATTCCCTTAACGAGGGAAAACATCACCTGGGGCACCCTTAGGGCAAAAACATGGTCATCGTTTTTGTGTGCATTGTAGAAGCTATCTATCGAATTATGGGTTCCGCACGATAGCAAAAGAATAGCAGTAAGCGCTACAAATATTTTTTTCATAATTGTGTTATTTCACTCTGAGAATTTCCGGGGTTCGGAGGAGTACAACAACCCCGAGATGTCTCTAAAGATAAAAATACAATTAAAATTTTAGGCAATCATTCCAAATAGGATCCTCGGGAGGGTCTGCAATAAATTGAAGGGAAGCACCCCCAACGGGATGATTTAGTGTTAATTCTCTGGCATGAAGATGAATACTGCCATCGGAATTACTTCTGTCATAGCCATACTTCAGGTCGCCTTTTATGGGGCATCCCAGGAAGGATAACTGTGCCCTGATTTGATGATGCCTTCCCGTTTTCAATTCAATTTCCAGCAAAAAGTAACGCTTCAGGGCTTTGATGACCTTATAGCTCATAATAGCCTCTTTAGCCCCTGGGACTGGTTTTATATGAGCATAGGATTTATTTTGTTTTGGATTTCTCTTTAACCAGTGGGTTAAAGTGGCCTCGGGATTTGTGGGGGAAATTTTAGTGACAGCCCAATATAATTTACGGGCGTTTTTTTCAGCAAATAACTTATTGAGTCTGCTAAGGGCCTTTGAAGTCTTCGCAAAAATAACGACTCCGGAAGTTGGACGGTCTATCCTGTGTGCCACCCCCAGGTATACATTTCCCGGTTTATTATATTTTGTTTTCAGGTATTGCTTTACGATTTCACTCAAGGGGAGGTCTCCTGTCTTATCTCCCTGAACAATGTCTCCCGGTCTCTTATTTACCGCAATCAGGTGATTGTCCTCATAAAGGACCTGGAGGTTGCCAACATCAGTTAATATCTTCCTGGTCAAAACCGTTAATATTGCTCTTCCTCACTGGGAAAATCCCTGCTTTTCACATCAGTTACATATTGAGAAATAGCATTGCCCATGTCTTCGTAGAGATTCATATATCGCCTTAAAAACCGCGGATTAAATTCATGGGTCATTCCCAATAAATCGTGTATTACTAATACCTGACCGTCGGCAAACCGGCCACCCCCAATCCCAATAGTGGGAATCGCAATATTTTCTGAAACCAATTTGGTAAGTTGCGCGGGTATTTTTTCCAGTACAATGGCAAAGCAACCCAATTTTTCAAGAAGTTTTGCGTCTTCAATAAGTTTTTCTGCCTCATCATAACGGCCCAGGTGATAATAATCTAGTCCGAGATTAT
>CBDUAW010000246.1:0-4343 GCA_965365215.1 uncultured Eudoraea sp.
CTTCGGGAAGGTAATTCGGACAGAAGGGCGCCAAAACCCATTAAGAACTACGCTAAAAAAAATCCACATATTATGGGTGCCTGGGATCCAGATTCCAAAACTCACGTTGCTACTATGAGCCAAGGCGATTTCAGGGCTAATGAAAAATCCCTGACGCTGCCTGAAAATACCTCGGTAAACATAAAATGGAAGGGGCTTTCCGGGGATCAGAAAAATCTCAAAGAAGGTATCTCCTTGCTAAAAGGCGAAATAATTGATGCCACGGTAATGAACAAAAAAGCCCTGCTCGAATTTCTTGAGACAGCGTTTATTAAGGCCAAAGAAGAGGGAATACTGTTCTCAGTACACCTTAAGGCTACTATGATGAAGGTTTCCGATCCGATTATTTTTGGTCATGTTATGGAGGTTTTCTTTAAGGATGTTTTTGAAAAACATCAGCAAACCTTTGATGAATTAGGGATAAGTTCCCGTGACGGTCTGGAAGTGTTATTTGACCGATTAGATGCATTGCCCGCAGACCAAAAGCAAGTTATAGAAAATGATATTAAACAGGCCATGGAGGAAGGGCCTGCATTGGCCATGGTCAATTCAGACAAAGGGATTACAAACCTACATGTGCCCAGTGATATCATTATCGATGCCTCAATGCCAGCCATGATTCGAAATTCCGGTAAGATGTGGAATGCTGAAGGTAATCCACAAGATACAAAAGCCATTATCCCGGACAGTAGTTATTCCGGGATCTACCAGGCCACAATTGATTTCTGTAAAACGCATGGAGCCTTTGATCCCACTACTATGGGAACCGTGCCCAATGTGGGACTAATGGCACAAAAAGCTGAGGAATACGGTTCGCACGATAAGACTTTTGAAATTGAGGAGGCAGGAACGGTTCTGGTCGTTGATGCTAATAGCGGGGCAGTCCTATTGAGTCATCAAGTGGAGCAGGGAGATATCTGGAGAATGTGCCAGGTAAAAGATGCCCCGGTGCAGGATTGGGTAAAACTCGCCGTTAGCAGGGCCCGTGCTTCTAAAACGCCTGCCATCTTCTGGTTAGATGCCCAGCGGGCTCATGATGCAGAATTAATCAAAAAGGTAAATAACTATCTCAAAAACCACGATACTTCAGGTCTTGACATCAGTATAAAGAGTCCGGTTGAAGCGGCATTAGAAACCCTCAAAAGACTAAAAGATGGCCAGGATACCATTTCAGTTACAGGTAATGTCCTCAGGGATTATTTAACAGACTTGTTTCCTATTTTAGAAGTTGGGACCAGCGCCAAAATGCTCTCCATTGTTCCTCTTATGAATGGTGGGGGATTGTTTGAAACAGGAGCCGGAGGTTCCGCACCTAAGCACGTGGAACAATTCCTTGAAGAAGGTCATCTCCGCTGGGACTCTCTAGGAGAATTCCTGGCGCTTGGCGTATCACTTGACTTTTACGGGGAAAAGAACAATAATAAAAAGGCTTCTGTTCTTGCCAACGCCCTGGATGATGCTACAGAAGAATTTCTTGATAAAGATCGATCACCTTCAAGAAAAGTAGGGGAATTAGATACTCGGGGCAGTCATTTTTATCTGGCATATTACTGGGCCAAAGCGCTGGCCGCACAATCGGAAGACCAAGATCTTCAAAACATTTTTGAAAAGGTTTACAGGGAAATGGATGCTGCTAAGGATACTATTCTTAAGGAATTACTGGGGGCTCAGGGGAAATCGCAAGATATAGGAGGGTACTACTTTCCGGATGCTGCCTTGGCCAGCAGTGCGATGCGGCCCAGTAACACTTTGAATTCTATTTTGGCTAAATTATAGGATTATTGGGCCTTACATAGCCCAATTTTAAATTAGTGTTAAGTATAGTTAGCATTCTTAATTATTGTCTATTTTTAGACAAAATAATCAGAATGAACCAAGCTTTTAAGGGTATTCTCATCCTATTTGTTTTTCTCTTCTCTATTTCACTTTTCTCACAACAGAAGTATACGCTTAGCGGTGTTATTACGGAAGCAACCAGTAATGAGACCCTTATAGGGGTAACGATAGCCATTCCAGAGCTCAGAACCGGGGTAACCACAAATGAATACGGCTTCTATTCCCTGACCCTGCCTGAAGGGGAATACACGCTTCAGATATCCTACCTGGGTTTTCAGGATATTCTGCAACCCGTAAACTTCAACAGGAACCAGAAGATCAATTTCCAAATGGTTGAGGAAGCAGAACAACTAGAGGAGGTAACCGTGACAGAGGATGTTGAAAAAATCAATATCCGAAAACCCCAGATGAGCGTCAATACCCTCGCGGTTCAAACCATAAAGAAAATACCCGTTGTATTAGGGGAAGCCGATGTCATAAAGTCTATCCTGCTCCTACCCGGAGTTACCAATGCCGGGGAAAGTTCTTCCGGATTTAATGTAAGAGGGGGTGCGGCAGACCAAAATCTAATCCTCCTGGACGAGGCAACAATCTTTAATTCATCTCACCTTTTCGGTTTCTTTTCCGTTTTTAACCCCGATGCCATTAAGGACGTAAAATTGTTTAAAGGAGGGATCCCGGCGCGTTATGGGGGTCGTGTATCCTCTGTCCTGGAAATTTTCCAGAAAGAAGGAAATAGCAAGGAGTACAAGGTGAATGGCGGTATTGGAGCCGTTGCCAGTCGTATTCTGGCAGAAGGACCAATAGTAAAGGACAAAGCAGCATTTCTTGTGGGTGGCCGCGCTTCCTACGCACACCTCTTTCTGCCCTTATTCGATATAGACAACAAGGCCTATTTCTATGATCTGAATACCAAATTGAACTACAAGATCAATGAACGTAACAATATTTACCTATCAGGGTATTTTGGACGCGACCTTTTTAGTATCAGTGATAATTTTGTGAATACCTATGGGAACGCCGTAATCAATTTCAGGTGGAACCATCTTTTTTCAGACAAGCTTTTTTCCAATCTGTCTCTCATATATTCCGACTATTTCTATGGCCTGGAACTGGATTTTGTTGGCTTCGAGTGGGATTCAGGAATCCAGAACTTCAATGTTAAATACGATCTGAAGCACTACCTGAGCGACAATCTTCAGATTAATTATGGCCTAAATAATATTTACTATAAGTTCAATCCTGGTAAAATTGTTCCCAATAGCCCGGATTCTGGGATTCTTGAAGAGCAACTCATTGAAAAGTACGCCAATGAATTTGCAGCTTATATAGATGTAGAACACAATATAACAGAACAGTTAAGCCTTCAATACGGCCTGCGTTTTAGTCATTTTCTGAGGATGGGCCAGGACGAATTGAATGTGTATCAAAATAACAATCCCGTGATATTCGATCCTTTTGCTCTTGTATATCAGGAAGCAGATCCGATTGATGTCATAAACCCGGGGAGAGGAGCAAACCTGGCCAATTTTTTAAACCTGGAACCAAGGGTAGCGTTAGCCTATACGCTTAACCCAAATAACTCAATAAAAGCCAGCTACACCCGTATTGCACAATACCTGCATTTGCTGTCTAATACCAGTTCTC
The DNA here is from genome assembly GCA_965365215.1 of uncultured Eudoraea sp. Classification (GTDB taxonomy): domain Bacteria; phylum Bacteroidota; class Bacteroidia; order Flavobacteriales; family Flavobacteriaceae; genus Lentiprolixibacter. The sequence goes on from CBDUAW010000246.1 coordinate 3,523, forward strand.
CCACACCTCTGGATGTTTGGACCCCTAGCGGACCTTTTGTTAAACCTCAGCTCCTTGATCAATACGCACTTGGGTATTTCAGAAATATTCAGGACGGGGATTACTCCTTTGAAACGGAGATATACTACAAGGATATCCAAAATCGTATCGATTATATAGATGGCGCAAATTTAATTGCGAATAATGCTATTGAACAGGTAATCCTGAATGGGGAGGCCCGCGCATATGGTTGGGAGTTTCTATTTAGAAAGAACGCAGGCCGTTTTACGGGTTGGCTGGCCTATACCTTGTCGCGTTCCGAACAGCGAACTCCTGGCAGAGAACCCTTTGAAGATAACGGCAGGTCTAACAAAGAAACCGGCATAAATCAAGGGGAATGGTACAACACCCCGTTTGACAAGACACACGACCTGGCGGTCTATGGTAATTTTGAACTCAGTAAAAAGTGGAATTTTAATGCAAATTTTGTATTCCAAACGGGGCAACCTACTAATTATCCCATAGGTCAGTTTGAATTTCAGGGCATTACCATTCCGTATTATGGATTGAGAAATAAGGAGCGACTACCAAACTACCATCGATTGGATCTGGCCGCAACCCTGACTCCTAAAAAAAATATTGGCAGGTCATGGCAATCAGAGTGGGTATTCAGTATTTACAATGTCTATAGCCGTCGGAATGCCGCCTCTATAAATTTCAGGCGCAATGACGATACCGGGGTAAATGAAGCGGTTCGTACCTCCATTTTTGGAATCGTTCCGGCCATAACCTATAATTTTAAATTTTAACTGAAAAAGATACTATACATAATTGCATTAGTA
>CBDUAW010000247.1:0-4340 GCA_965365215.1 uncultured Eudoraea sp.
TCAGCCACCTAACCCCGACAAAACCAAGTTCTCAACTGTTCCGATCACTGTCCTGTTCCAGCGGCGGCCGATTCAAAGATCTTCTTCTGTTCCGAAATGAGCTTATTGACTCCCTTGGTGTCACCATGGACCTTCTTATAGGCCTGCTCCAACTGCTGCTTAGCCAGAGCCGTGTTCGAACCCGTCAGTGCCGCTGCCTTGGCGTAGCAGGGGATAGCACTTTCAAAATCTTCCTTCAGCTGATGTGCAAAACCCAGATAGAACTGTGCAGCCTGCATTGTGGGGTCCAGACGCGTAGCTTCCTGCAAATGCTGAAATGCCGGGGTCATCAGGTGATCAGCCCCACCGAGATTAAAAGCCTTGAACAGGTAACCCGTACCTGTTCCATAATGGGCCTCGGCTGTCAATGTGGAACGAATCTCCTCCCATTTCGCCGCCGCCATGCCTTCGGGTGCTGCTTTTGTGGGCAGCATTGCCAGAGCGGTCTTCCCATACTTGATGGCCGGATCAGGCTGCTGCCTCTCCGCATAAGTAACACTCAAGGCCGCCAGAAGATTGACTTCGTCTGAAAGACTATGAACCGCAAGCTCCGCGTGCTCTACGAACCGATCCTCGTCCTTCTTTTCCTGATAGTACATGGCAATCTCGTAATTACTAACAATTGTTGCCCCGGAAGATTTAGCAATGGCCTCTACATCAAGGGTATGATCTTGATGTGCATGTGTCAGCAGGATAAAATCAGGTTTAAGGGAATCAATATTTACTTTCCCTGATGCTTTTTCATTTCCGGTAATAAATGGATCTACAAGCAGGCGGTGGTCATTTACCTCTATCAACAAAGAAGCATGACCCAAAAAGGTGATTTTCATAAGTCTCGCAATTGGTCTTCCAAATTTATTTAAAATTGAACCAAAAACGAACCCCGTCGTTATTTTTATCGATGTTAAGTGTGGATTGCAACTGATTAACCAATCGGTTCATTAATCGAATACCCATTGAAGAGTTTGCGCGTTCTTCGGTATCTTCAGGTAGTCCAATGCCATTGTCCATATATTCAAAAAAGCCCTGGTCCCCATTTTTTCTAAGATGGATATAGATCTTTCCATTCTCCTTATCCTCAGGGAATGCGTATTTAAATGAGTTTGAAACCAATTCGTTTAGTATCAGACCAAAAGGGATTGCCCTGTCTATATCCAATTCCACGCCTTCGGCATCTATGGTAATATTGATATTATGACCACCTTTTTTGAAGACCGATTGTACGCTGTTAATTAGACTTTCTATATACCCTTGCATCTCAATAACAGATAAATCATCATTTTGATAGAGCTTCTGATGTATCAATGCCATGGCCTTAACCCTGCTCTTTCCCTCCTCCAAGGCTTCAATGGCGGCCTTACTTCTGGTGTTTTTAGTTTGAAGGCTAAGCAGACTGGAAACCATTTGCAGATTATTTTTTACCCTGTGGTGTATTTCCTTAAGGAGGGAATCCTTTTCCACAAGAGAATTCTCAATGATATGTTTTTGTTCTGCAATTAACCGCTGGTTTTTTATACTCTTTAGGTAAGCGTATACCAAACCGGTGAAGCCAAGAAGTGTAAAAATTAGTGATATGAATACCAGGTTTATTTTTTCATCCTGCGCCTGAAGCTCGCTTTCCATCCTGGCCCTTTCCAGGTTCGACTCGTCAATTTCTTTACGGGTATTCGCGAAATCGTACTCTGCAACTGCGGCTAACTGTTGTTTCTTCAGGGAGTTGTCGTTGAGATTTACAGAATCTGCGATACGCATATTTTTTTTCAAGTAAAAGGTAGCGTTTCTAAAGTCGTCGGTCTTGTCAAAGTAAAGCGCTAGAAGCCTGTTCTTTTTAATTCGTTGCGAAATCTGGGTGAGTGTCAGTTCCTCATCCAGGTAGGTCTTTGCAGTCTCAAAATTGCCTAATTGCAAATGACTTTCTGCAAGGGAAAGCGTATTTTCCACCTCATCTGTAGAATACTTTCCAATATTGTTTTCCCTGATCTCTGCAATACTATTTTCTAAATAGGGTACCGCTTCTTCAAATTGTGCCAATTGCACATAGCTTTTTCCAATATTCCCTTCAATTATCGCTTTGAGTAATTTCCCTTTTACGATCTCTTCTTCGGTCTTTACCCTGGTAAGATCATTCAGAAAAACTTCAATATATCCCTTGGCCTTAGAAAAACTAGTTATGGCTGTAGATGCAGATTTGTCGAGCCTCAGGTACTCCCCAACCGTATTGTGATACTCTGCCAGTCTATAAAAATCATCCTCTTCAATGGTTTTCTTCACTTCCATGATATAATCGTTCATGGCCTTTCTGTACAATCCAAGTCGGGCGTATATATCGTGAAAGCTTATATTCTCAGTAAGCCCCAAGTCCTTTTTTTGCTGTCTTATCTCTACTTGTTTATCATAAAATTGCAGTTGGGAATAGTTCTGATCAATAAGATCTAACAGAATTCTTTTTTTCTCAAGGTCAAGATTCTCAAGGTCTTTATGCAATTCATTGGCAATGGCTACACTTTTATCATAGTCCCCTAAATCGAAATAGATCTGAGACTGCATAAGTTTATAATGTTCCATGCTGAGGCTGTCTTTCCTGCTTTCTGCATTATTGAGATATAGGTTAACCGCATCGAGCCAGTCGTAAGCCGAATCTTCCTCGTATCGGTTAACGGTTTTAAAGAAAAGATCAAAGCGTTGGGAGGTACTTGGGGTATCCTTAAATTTTCTAAGGATATTTTCCTTAACCGGGTCTAATTCCTGAGATAGTATTATGGAATTACTTCCCCCGATCAGGAATAATAATAGAATTATTTTGCCAAGCCATTTTGCCATAACACGCTTAGTAATTAAATCAATTTTTGTTTGGGATCACTATTAACTGAAAAAGCATTTGCCAATTACTTTCTATAAAACGATTTCATCAGCTAATTGTTGTTATGCCCAGCCATAATGATGTTAGGTATTTCCAACACCTTCATCTGTTTAGGAATCCCATAATTATTGCCATCTCATAAGCATAAAATAAAAAGGCTATACATCTACTATGCATAGCCTTTTTGTACTAGTAAAAAATGGTAAGATTTGGGGATCTTATTAGGCCGTAAAAGTAATTTAATTGGGAGGCAAATTCCCGAATATGTTGTGTAATGATCAAATATTGTTGTGAAATGGTAGTTCTTTAAAAAACATCGCATTTTATCGGAGAAATTATACGCTTTGTCGATTAGCCTGAGATGAGGACAAAAAAAGAGTCCTTCCTTTCGGAAAGACCCTTTTACGAGAACACTATATGAAAATGAAAAAAATTTAAATTATTAATTACACTTCAAATATATGTTCAGGGCAGGGCCCAGGAAAATTTATGTTGTAAACCTACCCATTTGTGTGGTCAAAGGGAGAAATGCTGTAATAACCCACAGCTATGTCGCGGAAAATTAATCGATTTATGGAAACCGTGAAGTGCTTATGAGTTCATTGCAGAAATAATAAACTCCTTGAAATCCTTGGATATTGGAATTAAGGTGTTATTGATCATAATATCCTTAGAATTAATGGCATCTATATGGTCCACATTTACGATATACGATTTGTGGGCCCTGTAGAATTTGTTCTTCGGAAGTTTCTGCAGATAATCCTTTAAGGGTGATCTTACAAGGAATTTTTTGTCGACCGTATGCACTTCCAGGTAAACATTATCTGCCTTGATAAATTGGATATCCCCAAATTGAATGCGGTAGTATAGGTGTTGCTTCTTCACAAAGATGGAATCCCGTAAAACGGAATTGGAAACTACTTTCTCTTCCTCATCCAAAGCAGCGGCTCCATTAGATTTCTCCGAATAATCAAAATTGGAAAGTGCAATTTCTATGGAGGTATAAAGGTCTTGTTGTTCAAAAGGTTTTACAAGATAGCCGTTGGGTTTTACGGTCTTGGCATTTTCTACGGTGGCTCTGTCCGAATTGGAGGTTACAAAAATGAAAGGAATATTATATTTCTCTCGTATGTGTTTTCCAAGGTCTATCCCTGTCTTATCTGAAGCCAGGATAATATCGATCAAAACGAGGTCTACCTGATTATTTTTCAATACCTCTTCAGCCTGCTCATAAACAATCACATTGTCAACAATCTCATAGCCTATTTCCTCCAGCATGGATTGCATATCGTCTGCAATTATCACATTATCTTCTACAATGAGAATTTTAATCGGTTGTTCCAAAGTAAGTGTGGTTTAGAAGGTTACGTCCATTCAAATTTACAAAAAATAATAATACCCAAAATAAAAGAGCAGGGCCAGTAAAAAGGTACTCAAGGCT
>CBDUAW010000248.1:0-4337 GCA_965365215.1 uncultured Eudoraea sp.
TTTTTCCCGCCTTTAGCCCTTTTTCACTGTGTTGGAAGAGCAAGGGGATATATACTCCTACATTCTCAATCTCGGTATAAGGCAAATTCAAAAACAAGCTGTTATACACGTTGAATTTGTTACGTACGGATTTTTTAAACTCTTTTAGTCTTTCAACCTGACTCATATCTATTGAAAAATTTACAGGCGATTCTTATAACTACTACAATCGCAAAGAAGCGCTAAAGATCGAAAATAAAAAATAGTAATCTTGCTATTTTTTAGTGTAGTCACAAAATAGAGTATGGAAGCTACAAAACCAACAAAAAATCTTTAGAAAAATTCCCGATACTGATCAACCCTGAAATCCCGTGTATTGTATGCGGGGTTGGCTTTTTTCCGCTCTTTGTATTCTTCAAGACTGCCAACGGCACGGTTAGCAGCACCAGATGGGGCTGTAAGGGAAATAGTGCGAATTATTCTTGGCTCTGCCTTGCCATTTTTCAATTGGAATTGGTGAATTCTTGGAACGGTGGGCGACACAAGCTCCAAACTGAGATTGTGCTCTTTGAGATGCCTGCGAAAGAAATATTCAGGGCCATTTTTACTGTTTCCACCTGTAAACAAGAGCGTTTCTACAGCATTGTACTCCTTCAAATACCCCAACAGATTCCTTAATTTCACCTCCTGCATCCCTAAGTCTGAGGCATCAATTTTAATTCGCTTTGCACTATCAACAATATCGCATATACCTATGCCCTGCTTATATAAAAATGCTTTCCGCTGTTCTACAGCCCTTTCCGTGGTTTCGTAGACCAGCCCTAGTCCAAATAAGCGATCCAGTATTCGCCATAGCTGACCATCCCTACTGCCGTAACAGAAATCAACATCTCCCGGTTTTAGTTGTCTCTGGGTAAATCTTGGAGGGGGAATTGTCCCCACTATTAGTTTGGTCATTCCCTTAAACAAGAACGGTTCGTAAGGGTGAAAATGATTAAACATATCGCACTTTATTTGAGCTTTTGAACCCATTTCGGACCAAAAAACCCTTTCAGTTGGGAATCTCCCGAACCTTGATTAATTCGACTTAATTCCTTAGCTTAGAAGATACAAATTAAAGGAAAATGGGAAAAGGGGATAAAAAATCTAAAAGGGGTAAAATTGCCAACAAGACATATGGGGCCAGGAGGCCTCGTAAAATCAAGAAAAAGCCATCAGTAGAAGATAAAATTGGAGTTAAAAGTAAGACCTAATCTATCGTGAATTTAAGATCCACGTTTCCATCTTCTAGCACATCCAATTCATATGTATAGAAACCCGGAGGCAAGGGTGTTTCCCCAACAAAGTCTATGGGTTGCAAGGTATAGGTTTCTCCACCTGAAATAATCTGAACATAGGCATAAGTATACGCCGTTTCATACTGAAAATACTCAGAGTAGTCATCCGGTGCAATGTTCAGATGTAACTCTTCCGCATCCCCAACCTGTACCTGATCAAAGTTAATTTCACTAGTGTTTTTTACCCGAATGTTCACTTCGGTTACGTCATCATCGCGATCCGTGCATGAGGCAAAACACAAGATTACACAAAGCATTAAGGATAGTACACGCATGATCTTCCGGATTAATGAGATTATAAAAAGATAACGGGTAGAAGTGGAAAATATTCTATCGGATAAATACCGGTTCATTTTCCTTTAAGGTGTGCTCTTTACTGTACATATAGTCATCGTAGTTAAACCCTTTTAAATCCTCCAGGGTCTGAACCTTGTTATCCAGAATATAGCGCACCATGGAGCCACGGGCTTTTTTGGCAAAGAAACTAATAACCTTCAGCTTATCATTTTTCCAATCTTTGAATATCGGCGTAATGACAGGTACTTTCAGTTTTTTTGTATCAACAGCGCCAAAATATTCATTACTGGCCAGATTAATAAACAACTCTCCCTCCTGTAGCTCTTCATTGAGGTGGTCAGTAATATGTTTTTTCCAATACTCATAGAGATTCTTTTTCCTACCCACACGTAAGCTGGTCCCCATTTCCAGTCGATAGGGCTGAATTAGATCCAGTGGTTTTAAGACGCCGTAAAGCCCGGATAATATTCTAAGCGTATTCTGAAGGGGGACCATTTGGTCTTCTCTAAGGGAATATGCATCCAGGCCCTGATAAACGTCCCCGTTAAAGGCGAAAACCGCCGGCCTGGAATTGTCTTTTGTAAAAGGAAGCTGAAACCGCTGGTTTCGCTCCCAGTTTAATTCGGCCAGATTATTGGAGATCCCCATCAACTTGGAAAGCGCTTTGGGTTTCTTTTTGGCCAGCACTTTGTTCAAAGCTTCAGCCTCTTTTAAAAAGACAGGTTGCGAGTTATTAGTAACTGGTAAGGCAGTTTCGAAGTCGAGCGATTTGGCAGGAGAAATTACAATTTTCATCAGGCAGAATTTTACGGTAAAATTACAGAGGATTTTTGTGACTTCATTCAACTAATACCTAAGACTTTTCAATACTTCTATTGAAGAAAGCTATTATTTTTTACTATGGGTGGCATAATGTCTCCACTTTTCTATGCAAAGCTGCATATCTTCAGGAATGGGTGCTGAAAAGCGCATCTTCTCCCCTGTTACCGGATGCTGAAAACCAAGGGTTCTGGCATGCAGAGCTTGTCTGGGTAATACCTTAAAAGCATTATCAACAAACTGACGATACTTTGTAAAAGTAGTCCCCTTCAGGATTTTATCTCCTCCATATCTCGAATCATTGAACAGCGTATGGCCTGCGTATTTCATATGCACCCGAATCTGATGGGTACGGCCTGTTTCTAATTTACAGGAGATTAGGGTAACATATCCCAATCGTTCCAAAACTTTATAATGGGTAACTGCATTCTTACCTTGTTCTCCCTCCGGGAAAACCTGCATTTGTAAACGGTTCTTCGGATTGCGTCCAATATGGCCATGAACAGTGCCTTCTTCATCCTCAACATTGCCCCATACCAGTGCCACATATTCCCGTTCACTGGTTTTGTCGTAAAACTGCTTTGCCAGATGGGTCATGGCCTGCTCTGTTTTGGCAATTACCAGTAACCCAGAGGTATCCTTGTCTATTCTGTGAACCAGTCCGGGACGTTCATTGCTATTTACCGGTAACTGGTCAAAATGAAAGGCAAGGGCATTAACCAAGGTCCCTGAATAATTGCCGTGTCCGGGATGAACCACCATTCCTGCTGGCTTGTTGACAACAAGCAACTCCTTGTCCTCATAAACAATGTCTAATGGAATATCTTCGGGAACAAGCAAGAATTCATAAGGGGGGTGTTCAAATAAAACCCTAACCTCATCCCCAGGCTTCACCTTGTAATTTTGTTTAACAATGGCATCGTTAACCCAAATATGTCCTTCTTTTGCTGCTTGCTGAATTTTGTTTCTGGTGGCGTTTTCAATAAAGTTCATAAGGAACTTATCTACGCGCAGGGGTTCTTGCCCTTTGGATGCCCTAAATTTATAGTGTTCAAAAAGTTCTTCCTCGCCAGACGGCACTTCGGGATCTATTGCCATAACTATTCCGAATCGTCCTTAATCCGGGCCCTGTCCGGGATGGTGCCGTTTCCACAAACCAGTTCAATTTTTGAGGTTTTCGGCAACTTGTCCCCGGGTTGAATGTTCTCGCCCTTATGTTTTATGTAGTAGACCATGTCCTTCCCGAGCTCGTCAATATAGGTTACTCTCTGCACGTCTAGCCCAACGGCTCTCAACATGGAGGTGGCATTTCTTTGGGTAACCTGTACAATGTTGGGAACGGTTACCTTCTTATATCCTGATGGATTAACCGTTACATAAATTTTTCGATTCTCCTTTACCTTGTTACCTGCCGGAGGGTTTTGGTCTATGATGGAGAAACGGGGGTATTGTGGGTCATAATTAGCAGAATCTAAAACCTCGTAACGCAAATTCGCCTCTTCCAAAACAGACCGCATTTCCATAACCGATAATTTCGCCAGATCCGGAACTTGTACAAACTCCCCATGGTTGGTAGAACTCTTTAACCATTGAAGAGCCATAAAAACCACCAGGATTGATGCAACTACAGCCAGGGCGAGGTTTATTAAAAACAACCGGCTCCGAATAAATTCTATTAAACGCTTCATTTTTTTCCTAATTATGCCTCCAAAGATAGGAAATGATATACGTTCTGTATCACCTCTAAGGATTATCCGGGGCACCTTTCCCAAAAAATACCAGAGCAAAGTGCCTCTCCCTTTTTTCTTTTGACTTAAAAGATGATATTTGTGTAGACAGAGGCATCCAAGAAATCTTATGAAAAAGAATATTGCCATAATAATGGGCGGTTTTTCGAGTGAGGCG
>CBDUAW010000249.1:0-4269 GCA_965365215.1 uncultured Eudoraea sp.
TGGGTCGCTTTCAGCAACACGGATCAGGGACTTCTGCTGGTAGTTCGCCAATTGGTATACAGGCCAGGTGAAGTAGCCCGGGACTATGTTTCAGGGAAACGAAAGACCTATTTTAATCCCTTTAGCTATTTGGCAATCATGGTAGCGATTGCCTTGTTTGTTATTTTAAAATTCGAAAATACCGCGATCAACTATTCCGAAATTGAAACGAGGGAGATTGAACTGCTGCGTTTTGCATTTAAATATTTCAATGTATTTACCCTTCTCATGTGGCCTATTTATGGCTTTCTGATATGGTTGTTTTTTATCGGACGCGGATTCAATTATGTTGAGAACTTGGCGTTGGCTGCTTATCTAAGCGGTCAAACAATGTTTTATTACATCATTGCTTTGATCATTTTTATTCTGTTCCCGTCGTCCATGAAAATTTTTGGTGTCGTTTTCGGATTTCTTATTGCTTTTTGGTACATCGTAGCGGTGTTGCAGTTTTATAGAACACGGTCGGCATGGAGTATTATTAGATCCGTATTGATCATTCTTATAACGCAATTCGTTTCACAGGGGATCATCATCTCGACCTTTGCTATGTATAAGCATCTCGGGTTATAGCCCACGGTTAATCCTCAAAAACGATGTTTTTTACTGATAAGGAGAAATGGACTATTTGTTCTTCCCCGCGGGATTTGGAGTACCAGGTTGCCCTGCCTGTACTGCCTGGTATGAGATCAGCCCGGAATCACCCAGATAATACACCTGTCCCGTTATGTCGTCCACCGCATAGTTCGGTTCGCGGTCCTTGCCCAGGTTAATTTCACCACTAATTTCCCCGGTAGCCTTGCTTACCTGGAGCAGGACAATGTCTCTATCCTTTTTTGACATCACGAACAGGAAATCACGACCGGACTGAGTGGCCTTAAACCGGGCATTGGCCTGTCTGAAGGCACCACCGGCGTAACTCGATGCAGCATCCCCCAGTTCCCCATATGCATGGCCTATCTGGGATACCACTACACCCGCCAGCGCATCTTCCTGCCTTATGTCCCGGGATGCCGCTGCCATGGCCCCGGATACGTAGTAGGATGTGGCACCGATGTAAGCGGCGCGAACCGCGGAGGCATAGAGTAAAGCCCGTTTCCATCCACTCTCCCTCGGTCCAGGAAAGTATTTTTGGAATTGCAGGGTGCCGTTGAAGTCATATTTGGCCATGTTCTGATCGGAGGAAATAAGGATGCCGTCCTCCATGATCTCAAGATGTTTGGGAGCTTCCCTGCCTTCAAAATTGAGTTCTGCGCTGGTGAGGTCAATCACGGCTTCCGTCGCTTTTTCAACTACCTTTACGGTGCCGGACTTGGTGTCGAACGCATAGATCTTGCCATTATGCTCCGCAGTGAGTCCTGGGGTGGTCTGAATACTCTTCTTCCATTTCAGTTCTCCGGTATGGTGATCCAGGATATTCATGGACTCCGTTGTAATGTAAAGGATGGAATGATCCAGAGGCACGATTCCCACCACTGTTCCATCCACTTTAACGGGTTTTTCAAAGGTGATGGCCCCTGCATGGGGATCGAGATAATTCAAAAAGTCATTGTTGTTGGTTCGGGATACCAGGAGGATGCCATCGCTGGAATGGAGGTAATCATAGACACCCCCCTTTATGGCGATGCCTCGGCCTTTTTTGCCCCAAATACCCCCTTGGCTTTTATAGTCAAAAAGGTTGATCTTGGTTCGGTTCCCGTCATCGGGAAGCACCAGTAGCCCTTCCTCGAGAAATGTAACTTGTCCCAGGGCTCCGTTTACCTCCAGCTCCTCTGGCCAGACCCGGCTGCCATCCTCAATACGGTATGCGTTGTAGCTGGTAGCGTAATTGACGGTTTGCGTGCCGGATGAGGACGTAAATCCCGAGGTGCGTTCCTGTTGGGAGGCCAGATAGAATACATCGCTGCCTTCCGGCATGTAAAAGCGCAAATCTATTTCCGTATCGGCCACCATTTCTTCTGCCGCCGATTTCAAAAGGGCTCCGAAAGCTCCCATCTGATCCAGCTGAGCCGCCTCACTGGAGTTCGCCTCTTTCCATATGATGTCGCCCGTATCGGCATTCAATTTGTACATATTGAAAAGGGTAACTATTAGGAGTTCCCGATCATTCAGGTCATTTGCCGTGATGATTCGCCCGAATTCTTCGTTGATGACCCATTTTCTCTGGCCGTCGGTCATATTCACGGAGACCATGATGGGTTCCCCTGTGATATCCGTACCCGCAACCAGGATGGCGTCGAAGCGATACAAAAAGGAGTAGCTGGCCACCTCCCGGAACCCGGCTTGCTTTGAACTGAATACTTCCTTGCCGTTGAACTGGTCAATCAGGTGAAAGCCATTTCCATCCGTAACGGTAAAGAAGGGACTATCCGGTAATTCTTCATAGCCAATCCTGTCCAGGTTGGAAAAGGCGATATGGCTCCATTTGATTGCTCCGGTTTCCGTGTCCACCCCCATAAGCCCGTCGCCGGAACTTATAATGAGATTGCCTAGGGCGGTTACTTCCTGCCATTGAATATCGGAGGACAGGTTTTGTTGCCATTTAACTTCGATCTGTGCAAAATGGAATGCCGGGCACAGGAGTGCCATTGATAGAAATAACTTGAATCGTGACATAAGTAGGCTGGGTTTTTATGTAGAACGATTCGGTATGCGATTTAGTGCCAATGGATTACAGATTCTGCTGGGGACGCATCAATGCCTCCGTCTTGCCTCCAATGACTGGCAAATGACAAACAAAGCGGGGGAATTGCCGGAGTGGCAGAAAAATTAATTCGGGAAATGGGTGTTTCCAGCCTTAAATAGCGATCAGTTAAGGAAAATTCTTTCGGTTGAGGTTGCTACCGGAATGGGGCATACCCGACCTAAGTTTACTTCGCCTTAGTTTTCAGCTGTAATCAGAAAGAACAAAAAGAGTGGAGTAAGGTTCACATACCCGAAGGAACAAATTGATTCCGTCAACATTGAAAATCCCCACTCTTTTTCTATCCCAATACGTTCAGTTCTTTAGGCCTAGGGAGCCTGTTTTGAGGTTGCTGTATCCGGATAGTCGTTCTTTCCTCTAAATCTCAGTTATGAATAAAAATAGTACAATTCTGGGGATTGATATCTCCAAGGACCGCTTTGATGCGTACGGGGAAGAGATGGGACACAAATCCTTTGAAAATACCCGGGAGGGTTTTCGTTCTTTCCTGAAATTGTTGAGCCAAGACCACTGGGTAGTGATGGAAGCCACCGGGAGTTATCACCACCGCCTGGCACTATTCCTCCATGAAAAAGGTATGGCGGTATCGGTGGTGAACCCATTAATCATCAAACGCTTTATCCAGATGAAGCTCAATCGGGTCAAAACCGATAAGAGCGATGCCCGGATGATCTGTCATTATGGGACGGAAGCTGACTTGGAGCCCTGGAAGCCGGATCCTGCGTACATGCAGGAGTGTAAGCAGTTGCAGAGTGTGATCGGGGTCTACACCAAGCAGCAAACGGCTTTGAAAAACAAGCTGCACAGCCTGATCAGCAGCGGCCGTACCAGCGGAAGTATGGTCCGCTCCATCAAGCGCCAGTTAAAGGCTCTAAAGCGAGAAATATCCGCTTTGCAGGATCAGATGGAGGCCCTGGTCCAGGAGCATGAAAAAGATGTTTATGCCCGCATCCAGAGCATCCCCGGGATGGGTAAGAAGACCGCCATGCTACTCATTGTAGCCACCAACGGGTTCAGGGATTTTGAGTCCAGCAAACAGATCGCGTCCTATCTAGGCCTCGCCCCGCATGAACGAAGTTCGGGCAGCAGCATCAGGGGTAGGGCGAGAATCGGCAAGAACGGGCACCCAACGGTACGGAATCACCTGTTTTTATGCAGCTTTACCGCCTGCATGTATAACCCTCAGTGCAAGGCGCTTTATGATCGGATTGTAGGGAAGGGAAAGAGTAAGAAACTGGCACTGATCGCGGTATCCAACAAACTGATCAAACAGGCCTATGGAATAGCAAAATCAGGCCTTTATTACGATGCAAATTACCAGGGAAGTTTAGCTTAAAAGGACTTGGATTTTAGCTCAGTTCTTTGTTGGCAGAAGTCTTATTAATAGTATTTTTCAATTCCTCCAAATCCTTTAATCAGCTTATTCTCTCTTGTCTTTTTCATGAAATTATGTAAACGCTTCTCAAATTCTTCGGGTTTTTTACGCGCGGTATCAATGTAGGCAATTCGTATTCTTTTATAGGTGTCTG
>CBDUAW010000250.1:0-4239 GCA_965365215.1 uncultured Eudoraea sp.
TCTCATATGAATATTATCTCAGTGAAGATACCAGCCTGGGTGGTACAGTATACTTTGATAATGATGGTACAGACTATAACGGGGACTTCGGTATCGGCCCCAATTTCCGTGCGTATTTTGGATATAATATCCGAAGTGGATTTTTTGCTGAAGCCTTTGGCTTGTATTTTAGCGGGAAAGAAGAAGTATCGAATGCAGGTACGGGGCCTATCAACCGAGATTACAACAGTTTTGCACTTGGTTTAGGAATAGGAAACAAATGGGTAACTCGGAGTCAGAAATTTAGTCTTGAAATCTATGGGGGTTTTGGAAGAAATGTTAATCCCGAAGTTTTCCAGGACAGCTTTATCTACCGTGGGGGTTTGAATGTAGGTTTTAGGTTTTAATGCTTACTTTTGGCCCTTAAATATTTGTCATGAAGTTCCGTTGTATCGGACTTATCTTTTTACTCGCTATTGGTATATCTTTTGCCCAAGATATCCCTAAGGATTCAATTACCTATCTAGAGGAGGTTATAATATATGACCCCGTAAAAAAGAACAAATCCCTTGGAATTACACCTTCTTCCATAATTCGGGAAAAGGCATTTCAAAATCACAGCCCTATAGATCTGTCTGCCTCAGTTAATCAAATTTCCGGAGTATACTTATTGTCCGGTGCCCTCAATACCAATAGAATAACCATTAGGGGAGTAGGGGCCAGAACCCCTTTTGGCACGGATAAACTAAGGCTATATTTTAACGGAATCCCGGTTACAAATGGTACTGGATTTTCTACAATAGAGGCATTCGACCTGGAAAACCTCCAGTCCGTTGAGGTTATCAAAGGGCCTAAAGGCTCCCCGTATGGAGCAAACTTAGGGGGTGCCATACTTCTTAACACTAAAATGATAAACGAGGAAGGCGCTGTCCTAAGGAGTAGTTTTACGGCTGGAAGCTACCAGATGTTTAAAAACAATACTGGTTTTTCCTATCAGGACGAAAAATGGAATCTGCAATTGGATTATAATTACTTAAGTACAGATGGATACCGGGATAATAATGAATTTGACCGTAACGGCTTGCTCCTCAATACCAGCTATAAGCTCAATTCCAAAAATAGTCTTGGCCTGCTAGTAAATTACATTGACTACACCGCACAGATCCCAAGTTCATTGAGCAGGACGGCCTTTGAAGAGGATCCAACACAGGCAGCGTTCACCTGGAGTCAGGCCCAGGGGTTTGAAGCCAATAAATACACTTTGGCAGGATTATCATATGACCATCAGTTTAATCCGAACCACCGTCTTACTAATAGTGTCTTCTATTCATATCTAGATCACTATGAGCCCAGACCCTTTAATATCCTAGACGAGTTTACCAATGGTTACGGTTTCAGGTCCGTCTTAAAAGGGAATATTAACAGCCTGCTACCAAAAACTAATTACGTTCTCGGTGCCGAATTGTATAAGGACGAATACCACTGGCAAACCTATGAGAATTTATATCAGGACAACAATGGTGAAGGTAGTCTCCAGGGTGCACAAATAAGTGATAACAGAGAATTCAGAAGACAATTTAACGCCTTTGGATCTCTTGGTTTTGAATTAGGAAATCAAGTTGCATTACAACTGGGGCTCAATGTGAACAAAACAGTTTATGATTTCCGGGACCTTTTTAACTCCGGCAGTAGCAACACTAGCGCAAGACGTAACTTCAAGGCCATTTGGTTGCCTAAGCTCGATCTTCAATATACGCTAAGCAGTCGGGGCCAGTTATTCGCTAATAGCAGCCGGGGATATTCCAATCCCAATTTGGAGGAAACGCTAACCCCAGACGGACTCATTAATCCTGATATTAAGCAGGAAACAGGATGGAATTACGAAGTGGGTACCAAATTTTCCAGCAAAGATGCCAGGCTATGGCTCAGCATGGCAGTGTTCCGAATGGATATTAAAAATCTTTTGGTTGCAGAACGTGTGGGAGAAGATCAGTTTATAGGCCGCAATGCCGGACAAACAAGGCACCAGGGCTTAGAATTGGATCTGAACTATCTATTTAGCCTGAATTCAGATTTGAATATCACCCCTTTCTTAAGTTATACTTTTAGCAACCACAAATTTGTCGATTTTGTCGATGGAGAAGAGGATTATTCAGGAAACCCGCTAACAGGGGTTCCTGCTAATAGATTTAATCTTGGCTTTAAAGTTGCACATCAAAAAGGTTTTTTCTGGAATAATACCTATCAATATGTAGGCACCATCCCTTTGAGAGACGACGATTCTATTTCCAGTGATGCCTTTGGGGTTTACAACACCCGAATTGGATATCGTATTCCTTCTTCAGGACAACTCGGAATCGAGTTAAATTTTGGGATTAATAATGTCTTTGATACGCTTTATGCACAGTCTGTTCTAATAAATGCAGGGAGTTTTGGCGGAAATGAGCCTCGTTATTTTTATCCGGGAAACGACAGGAATTACTACGGTAATATCTCGATACGATATTCTCTTTGAGATTACATTCTTTGAAGCCAATGCTTCATATCAACCTCAGCGCTGATCAGGGAATTCAGTTCATCCATTTTAACCCTTTTTTGCTCCATGGTATCCCTGAATCTCAGAGTAACGGTTTCGTCCTGCAGCGTTTGATGGTCAACGGTTATACAAAATGGCGTTCCAATAGCGTCTTGTCTCCGATATCTTCTTCCTACGGCATCCTTTTCATCATAGGCAATATTATAATCCCATTTAAGTTCTTCCACGATTTTTCGTCCAATTTCCGGAAGACCATCTTTCTTTACCAATGGTAAAACTGCTGCCTTCACCGGCGCCAGAACTGCAGGGATGCGTAAAACTGTCCTTGTACTACCATTTTCCAATTCTTCCTCACGATAGGAATTTGATAATACCGCTAGGAACATTCTGTCTAACCCAATTGAAGTCTCCACTACATAAGGGACATAACTAGCATTCTGCTCAGGATCAAAATATTGTAATTTCTTACCGGAATACTTTTCATGATTTGCCAGGTCAAAA
The DNA here is from genome assembly GCA_965365215.1 of uncultured Eudoraea sp. Lineage (GTDB taxonomy): Bacteria > Bacteroidota > Bacteroidia > Flavobacteriales > Flavobacteriaceae > Lentiprolixibacter. Next base: position 3,017 of record CBDUAW010000250.1, read on the forward strand.
TCTGTTCTGGAATGGATCCCTTCCAATTCCTTAAAACCGAAAGGAAATTTAAATTCAATATCTGCAGCAGCATCGGCATAATGTGCCAGTTTTTCGTGATTGTGAAAGCGGTAGTTTTTGGCGCCCAACCCTAAGGAATGGTGCCATGCCAACCTTTTTTCCTTCCACTTTTCATACCACTCTTTTTGCGTTCCAGGAGCGATGAAAAACTGCATTTCCATCTGTTCAAACTCTCGCATTCTGAATATAAATTGTCTTGCTACAATTTCATTCCGAAAAGCCTTTCCCACCTGCGCTATCCCAAAAGGAAGTTTTAAACGACCAGACTTCTGGACATTGAGGAAATTGACAAAGATTCCCTGGGCAGTCTCAGGCCGCAGGTAAAGGTCCATTGCCGTATCGGCCGATGCGCCTAACTTGGTCCCAAACATCAGGTTGAATTGTTTAACAGCTGTCCAGTTTCTAGAACCAGAGATAGGACATGCAATTTCCAATTCATCGATAAGATTTTTTACATCTACAAGGTCCTCATTTTCCAAAGACCTTGCCAGTCTTTTCAGGATATCGTCTGCCTTTTTTTGGTAATCAACCACCCTTGTATTGGTAGATAAGAATTGATCCTTGTCGAAAGCCTCGCCAAATCTTTTAGATGCCTTTTTTACTTCTTTTTCAATTTTTGCTTCAATTTTAGCAACGTAATCTTCCACGAGTACATCTGCCCTGTATCTTTTCTTGGAATCTTTGTTGTCAATAAGGGGGTCATTGAAGGCATCTACATGCCCTGAAGCCTTCCAGGTTGTAGGATGCATAAATATGGCCGCATCTATCCCCACTATATTGTCGTGGAGCTGTACCATGGCTTTCCACCAGTACTCCCGGATATTCTTTTTGAGTTCAGCTCCGTTTTGCGCGTAGTCATAAACAGCACTTAGTCCGTCATAAATTTCGCTGGATTGAACAACATAGCCATATTCCTTGGCATGGGAGATTACTTTCCTGAAAACTTCTTCTTGATTTGCCATTGGGCAAAAATAGAATTTTAGGTTAAAAGAAGATCAATTATTTGAGCTGAAATTCTGTAGAGGTTAATAATTTTTCGTCTTCAAAAACATTCAGGGTATAGACCCCAGGTTCCAGGGATCCCTCAGGAATTGTAATGAAATCACAAACACTCATCTCCTCACCTAAGTAAATTAGCTCAACGCGCTTGCTGTAGATATTTC
>CBDUAW010000251.1:0-4232 GCA_965365215.1 uncultured Eudoraea sp.
ACAGCCGTTTGCGTCCTCTACCAAAATATTATAGGTCCCGGCAGAAGTAACCGTGAACATAGTTGTATTGGTATACGTACTACTCCAACTACCGCCGCCATCAAGGCTGTACCTGTATGGAGATGTTCCACCGGATGTTTCAATAGTAACGTCTACCGAAGCGGCCCCACAACCAAAACTATCGGATGCGGTGGCAGAAACTGCCAATGGACTAATTCCGTTCCCAATATCAATGGGATCACCATTAACATCCTGGGTTATAAGGACATTACACTTATTAGTCTCAACCCGAACAGAATAGATACCCGGGCTAACATTTGCGAAGGTGTAATTACTGGCTGCATCCGGACCAAAAGTATCTACGGTTACCCCGTTTTTAATTAAGCGGTATGTAAAGAATCCCGGGACTCCGGAAGCTGAAACATCTATACTTCCCAATTCCCCGCTACACAAGATATCATTGGCAGTTACATCAACCGTTATGTTCAGATCCTGAACATTTACTGTATTAGATGGGAAGAGACAGGCAGATCCGGAAACATTTTTTAATCGAACCCAGACCATATAGTTGCCCGAAGTCGTAATATCAAAGAAAGGATCATCCTGGTAAGGCCCTGCAGAATTATTAAGGCTATATTCATATCCGGCGGGAACATTGGTAATTTCCACACGTCCGGGGTTGCCACAAATAATATCTTCCTTGATCAACTGAGGATCAAGGGGGTTCAGGGATGATTTAAAATAATAATATTGGCCTCCGTCTACTCGTACTCGGAATTCTCCTGCGGAATCGAGATCGTAGGTTGGGCCGGTACCTACAGTATCATAACAAGTGTTATTGGTATTTGCACAATCTTCAATTACAGAAGTTGCACATCGGTTTGGATCGAGTTTTTGCCATTCATAAGAACTACCGCTCTGGCTTAAACTTATGGTTCTGATATCACTGGTACCACACAAAAAGAATTTCGCAAGGGTACTACCGTCATTAGGGCATATCACCTCTTCATTGGCCCCCTGTATGATGGTCATAAACATCGGTGCTGCTTCCAAACCGGAAGCAATTCTGTTATAATTGGCATTGGCGCTGACTGAACCAATGCCAGTAGATTCATTGGCTATAGTAGCAGAAGTATCAGAAGATGCTTTCTTCTCTACTCCTACATTAGCCCAAAAAGTCTCATAAACACTGGTATTCGCTATGGCCGTGGTTCCTACTATGGATAGCCCTAGTATTAGCACAGCATACAGGATATGCCTAGTTTTATTTGGGAGCATAGGTTAATTCGTGTTATGGCAAGAATATGCTTGATTTGGGATCAGAATATTCTAAAGCGTAATTGTTTAAACTTATATTTTCTCTTTATCTTTAGGCTATAAAACCTACATTATATTATTTTCTTTTAACGTTGGAATATGAAAAAAAGTATAGGATTATGGTGTTTTTTCGTTGTAATGAGCATCTCCTCATGTGCCCAAAAGGCCGATAATGAGGTAAATACCCCATTGGAAACCAATTTTACAGCAGATTTAGTCGTTGAAAACCTACAAATTCCCTGGGGGATGACTTTCCTCCCTGACGGAAGCATGTTGATCACCGAGAAATCGGGCGAACTAATTCATTTCAAAGACGGTCAGAAGACCAATATCACTAACGTTCCTGTAGTTTACAACCGTGGACAAGGTGGCCTACTCGATATTGAATTACATCCGGATTACGCCAATAACGGCTGGATCTATATCACATATTCCTCTGAAGAAGGGGAAGAAAAAGGAGGTAATACGGCTCTAATACGGGCCAAACTTTCAGGTAATTCCTTAACAGACATTGAAAATCTGTACAAGGCAACGCCAAATACCACCAAAGGGCAGCATTTTGGATCCCGAATAGAGTTTGATAATGAGGGCTTCCTGTATTTCTCCATCGGAGAACGCGGTGCACGCGATATTAATCCCCAGGATATTACTCGCGATGGCGGTAAGATATACCGTCTTCACGATGACGGACGCATCCCTGAAGACAACCCCTTTGTTGGTGAAGCAGGGGCCAAAACTGCTATTTACACCTATGGAAACAGAAACCCTCAGGGCATGGCAAAACACCCGGAAACCGGTAAAATTTGGATACATGAACACGGACCAAGAGGAGGGGACGAAATTAACGTTGTTGAAAAAGGACTTAACTATGGCTGGCCCGTTATTACATATGGGATCAACTACAGCGGTACTCCCATAACAGACAAAACAGAAATGGAAGGAATGCAGCAACCCATTCATTATTGGGTACCTTCGATAGCCCCTAGTGGGATGGCCTTTGTTACTTCGGATATGTATCCTGATTGGAAAGGTGATTTGCTAGTTGGTTCGCTTTCATTCCAGTACCTGGAACGCTTGAAACTTAATGGCAACAAAGTGACTTACAGGGAAAAACTCATGGAGGATATTGGCAGGGTCCGCAATGTAAGGCAGGGTCCGGATGGGTACATATATGTGGCCGTAGAAGGAAAAGGAATTTACAGGCTAACGCCCAAATCGTAAAACCCTGATTCACAATTTATTTAAAGGATAATTTTTTATGAAATCACTGATTCTATGCTATTTAGCAGGTATCATTATAACTTCTCTTGTCTTATTTCAGGATAAAGCTTCGGCAGAAAGTATCCAAAGAGGCAGCGAAATCTATGCAGATTTTTGCATTACCTGCCATCTTGAAACAGGCGAAGGAGTTCCCCACACCTTTCCCCCTCTTGCCAATTCAGACTATTTACGGGAAAACAGAGTTGGGAGTATCCGAGGGGTAAAGTACGGTCAAAGGGGCGAATTGGAGGTAAATGGCGTGGTGTATAACAATACGATGATGCCATTGGGCCTTGAAGATGAAGAAATTGCCGACGTGATGAATTATGTGATGAATTCCTGGGGCAATACCCAGGACAAAGCTGTAACCCCGGAGGAAGTAGCGAGTATTGGCCCCCGATAGACCTTATTTTTTAAGGGCATCCAGCGCTTTTCTTACGGATCCGTATTCCTTTAATACTTTCCTGGCCTGTTCATAATCTAGTTGCAGTCCTTCCATCAAATACCGGGTGCCGCGGTCTACCAGTTTATTGTTGCTCAGCTGCATATTAACCATCTTGTTACCTTTTACCCTCCCTATCCGGACCATTAATGCGGTAGAGATCATATTCAGGGCTAGTTTTTGTGAGGTACCGCTTTTCATCCTGGTGCTCCCGGTAACGAATTCAGGGCCAACATTAATTTCAATCGGGATTTCAGCTGCCTTGGCCAAAGGAGATCCTGGGTTATTGGTAATTCCAGCAGTCAAAATACCATGTTTTCTGGCATCATTAATACCCCCTAGAACGTAGGGAGTGGTTCCTGAAGCCGCTATCCCCACCACGGTATCCATAGGGTTTATGTTAAATGCTTGCAAGTCTTTCCATGCCTGTGCTGTATCATCTTCTGCAAATTCAACCGCTTTGCGGATGGCTCCGTCTCCTCCGGCAATCAGCCCTATAACCCTGTCATGTGGCATCCCGTAAGTTGGTGGAATTTCTGAGGCGTCGAGTATCCCCAACCGCCCACTGGTACCGGCCCCGATGTAAAATAGTCGGCCATCCTGGTAAAACCGTTCTTCAATCAATTCCACAAGCCTGGTGATCTGCGGAATAACTTCAGCTACGGCCTTGGCTACTTTTTGGTCCTCCTTATTCATGTGCTGGAGGATGGTTTTTGTATCCATTTTTTCCAGATGATCATAAAGGGAGGGCGATTCTGTAATTTTTTTGAAGTCGGTCATATTATAAAAGACGGATATCCTGGTTTCTAAACAGGTTTAGGCGATTGTGCTTCGGATCTAATTCGGTGATCATAGTGTTTATCGCATTAATATCGCAGGTTCTAAAGCGATGCTGAGAATTTAGTTTTTCCGAGATGCATAAAAGTACAGTTTTTTTAGAGGCTTCTACCACAGCCTTCTTCACTTGTACAATATCCCAGTCAAATTCCGTAAGGCCATGCAGGGAATCCACGTAACCGGTGCCTATAAAACTATAATCAAAAGTAATATCCTGTAACTGTCTGATGACAGTTGGTCCGATGGCAATTTGTGCATCCTTGGAAAGTTCTCCCCCAAGAAGTATCAACTTTATATTAGGCTTAGTTAACAATAGCATAGCCACCGGTAGACTAAAGGTGAAGCAAATAAGTGATAATTCGGGAGGGATTGCCTT
>CBDUAW010000252.1:0-4224 GCA_965365215.1 uncultured Eudoraea sp.
TGGGATAGTTTATCTGATGGCCATCCCGTATATTCTTGTTGCGGGTCTCTTCTATATCATATATAGGAAGATGAGACCGGTCTAATCTTTAATTTTTAACATAATTTTTTAGCTGTTATCTGTAACAAATCCCCCCAGAACTCGTCTTCTCTAATACACGCTATACAACATCATCAATCATTACACCAACCCAATGTTCGATTTAGAGAGATGGCAGGAGATCTTTGATACTATTCGTAAGAACAAATTGCGGACTTTTTTAACTGGACTTTCAGTAGCTTCCGGCATATTTATTCTGGTAATTTTATTGGGTTTCGGACAGGGGATGCGAAATGGTATTGCTCATGAGTTTGAGCAGGATGCATCAACCAGTGTATGGGTATGGCCGGGGGTAACTTCTAAAGAATACAAGGGGCTCAATCCAGGCAGGCGTATTGAATTGAGAAATGAAAACTACGAAAACGCTGCAACCCTTTTTAAATCGGAGATTGAGTATCAGTCGAGAAGAAAATTTCTTAGAAATCTCAACGTAAATTACGGTAATGACGCATTGGTGTATAGTATCCAGGGCGTATCCTCTCAATTTCAGCAGATAGAAAATGCCCGAATGTCCAAGGGAAGATTCATTAACTATGAGGACGAAGAGGGCGTAGCCAAAGTGGCTATTATTGGAAATAAAATTGCCCGAGACGTTTTTAAAAATGTAGAATCACCCATTGGGGAGTTTATTACTATTTCAGGGATTCAATTTAAAATTATTGGGCAGTACAATGAACGGGAAGATAGGGAAGAGGAAAGGATATATATCCCTATTACCACAGCCCAGAAGGTTTTCAATGGAGCAGATCGATTAAATAATATGGCTTATACCCTGCCTCCTGTGGAAAACTTTGATCAGGCGGTTGCCCAGGCAATCGATTTTAAGGACAATATGCGCAAGTACCTGCAGCAGGTGCATATGGTTGCACCGGACGATACCAGCGGGGTCCAGGTATGGAGTGCCCTTGAAGAAGCCAAACGGTATTACAGTCTTACGGGTAATATCAAATTCTTTTTCTGGTTTGTGGGAATCTGCACCATTATAGCAGGGGTTGTGGGTGTTAGCAATATTATGCTGATCGTAGTGAAAGAACGCACCAGGGAAATCGGGATTAGAAAGGCACTGGGAGCCAAGCCATGGGCAATTATCGGCATGATCCTTCATGAAGCCATATTTGTTACGGCTATTTCCGGATTCACTGGCCTTATTTTCAGCATGGGCTTATTGGAGTTGGTAGGCCCCCATATAGAAGTTGATTATATCCTTAATCCATCGGTTAATTTCAATGTGGCGCTTTCCACGGTTATTGTGCTCATCGTGGCCGGGACATTTGCAGGCTTTTTTCCTGCCTGGAAAGCAGCTAAAGTACAGGTTATTGAAGCTTTAAAAGATGAATAAAATCCTTTTAGATGTTTAACAGAGATCGCTGGCAGGAAATTTTGGAGGTTTTGACCACTAACTGGTTCAGAACTGTATTGACTGCCTTTGGTGTTTTCTGGGGCATCCTTATTTTAATTATCCTCTTGTCTGCCAGCCGGGGCTTGGAGAACGGGATCAGGGCAGATTTTGGGGATATTGCCACTAATACCATGTTTATGTGGACCCGGAGTACAACCAAGGCCCATATGGGATTACCCAAGGGCAGGCGGTTCGAATTCAAGGTAGAAGATGTACAGTCTATTCGTGAGAATATCCCGAGTATGCGTTTTGTGTCCCCGAGAAATCAACTCGGTGGTTTCGGTGGGGGCAACAATGTTGTAAGGGGGATTAAAACAGGTGCCTACAACGTATATGGAGATTATCCGGAAATCATCAACCAGGATCCCATGACGGTTACCTCAGGGCGTTTCTTGAACCAGAACGATATTCGTGAGAAAAGGAAGATTGCCGTAATTGGCAATGGCGTGCGTAGTGAGCTTTATGATAAAGGGGAAGAAGTTTTGGGAAGCTATATCAAAATTCAGGGAGTAAATTTTATGGTAGTGGGTACCTACAAAAAAAACAGTAGTGATGGGGATGGAGAAGAGGCGCAGAAAGAGATTTTTATACCATTTACAGCATTTTCACAGGCTTTTAATACCGGAAATGATGTGGGATGGATGGCAATCACCGCTATGGACGGCAGCTCCATTTCGGACTTGAAGGGAGATATTGTAAACCTTATGAAACAAAAGCATAAAATTCACCCGGATGACGATAGGGCTGTGGGCTACTTTGACCTGTACGAACAGTACAATAGGGTGGAGAGCCTTTTTGGCGCCATGGGTTTCATCGCATATTTTGTAGGCATACTGGTGTTGCTATCAGGAATTATCGGGGTAAGTAATATTATGCTGATTGTAGTGAAAGAGCGAACCAAGGAAATTGGGATCAGAAGAGCTCTTGGAGAAAATCCGTGGTCAATTAAGAAGCAAATCCTGATGGAAGCAATCTTCCTTACAATTATCTCCGGAATGGCCGGAATTATAATGGGATCCCTGTTCATTTATGGAGTAAATGCCCTACTCGACGCCAACGGACCTGTAGACATGTTCCTGAACCCCAGTGTAAGCCTTGGAGTAGTCACTGCCGCATTGGTTATTCTGATCATTTCAGGATTATTAGCCGGATTTATTCCTGCACAAAGTGCCATTAGGGTAAAACCCATAGAAGCATTACGAACCGAATAAAAAACTATAATTAATAAACATCAATCACTAAAATAAAATGAAAAAGTCCGTAACCATCATTATCCTTCTGATCATAGTAATTGCCTTTGGAGGATCTATGTATTACCTCTACCAAAAAAATGCAGAGGACCCTATTGTTTATGAGACGGAGAAACCGAGTACTCAAACAATAATCAAGAAAACAGTTGCCACCGGCAGTATTTTGCCTTTAGAAGAAGTGTTGATTAAACCCAATATTTCCGGGGTTATTGAGGAAATATATGTTGAAGGAGGAGACTACGTGAAATCAGGCGACCTGCTCGCGAAGATAAAGGTTGTTCCCAATCTTAACGCCCTTAACGATGCCAGGAATTCCATAGATGAGGCCAAAATAGCCCTGGACGATCAAAGGCGAAATCTTACCCGTCAGAAGTCCTTATTCGATAAGGGAGTTATCTCTACGGTAGATCTTGAGAGAGCACAGGTGAGTTTTGATCAGGCCAAGCAGACATATAATGCGGCCAATAAGCGCTATGATATTGTAAAGACCGGAACAACCCGTGGCCTTAGCAATGCAGCCAATACACTGATCAGGTCTACGGTAAGCGGAATGGTACTGGAAGTACCCGTGGAAGTAGGGAACCAGGTAATTGAAAGTAACAATTTCAACGAAGGAACTACTATTGCGGCTATAGCTGATGTTGAGAAAATGATATTCGAAGGGAAGGTAGATGAGTCCGAAGTTGGTAAAATAAAGGAAAACTTACCCCTGGAAATAACAGTTGGTGCTATTGAAGACCAGGTTTTTGATGCCGTTCTAGACTATATTGCTCCTAAGGGGAAAGAGGAAAACGGGGCCATCCAGTTTGAAATAAAAGGGACACTTACTAAACAAGATACCGTTTTTATCAGGGCCGGCTTAAGTGCCAATGCTTCAATAATACTTGGAAAGGCCGATAGTGTACTGGCTCTTAAGGAGGCGTTGGTACAGTTCGATACGGACACGAAAAAACCTTTTGTTGAGGTAGCTACGGGGGATCAGAAATTTGAAAGACGAGACCTGGAATTGGGGATAAGCGATGGAATATATGTTGAGGTAAAATCTGGTATTTCCAAGGATGATGAGATCAAAGTCTGGAATGAAATAGAGCCGGATGAGCTTGGCGGATAAGTATTTTAACATAAAATTTTATACAATACTTGTAACAAATTAACACCTTGCGAGTCCTATAACCGGATTTGCTAATTAAAAATTAGGACACTAACCATGATTGAAATAAAAAATCTTCACAAATCCTATAAAATGGGGAGCAACTCTCTCCATGTGCTAAAAGGTATCAACTTCAGTGTTAAAGAGGGAGAATTAGTAGCTATCATGGGGTCTTCGGGCTCCGGAAAATCTACCCTGTTAAACATCCTTGGGATGTTAGACGTGGCAGATGAGGGCGAATACCTCTTAGACGGCCTCCCCATTAAGAATTTGAACGAGACCAAAGCTGCGAACTACAGGAACAAATTTCTGGGCTTTATTTTCCA
>CBDUAW010000253.1:0-4219 GCA_965365215.1 uncultured Eudoraea sp.
CCATCTCGTATTAGAGATGAACTCAAGGACAAAGTGAAACGCGTACAGGATTTGTTCCCACAGAAGCTATCAGAGGCAGAAACCTCTACTACTAATTAATTAAGCGAAATACAGTTATGGCTAAATTTAATAAGAAAAAGGATGGGGATTTACCCGCGGTATCTACGGCATCTCTGCCAGACATTGTGTTTATGCTGCTCTTCTTCTTTATGACTGTAACCACAATGAAAGACAGTTCATTAATGGTTCAGAATACACTGCCAAATGCTAGTGAGGTAAAGAAACTGGAGAAGAAAGACAGGGTTTTATATATCTATGTTGGAAAACCAACCAGGGAATATCAGAAAGTATTCGGGACGGAACCAAAGATACAATTGAATGACAAGTTTGCCAGTGTTTCAGAAGTAGGTGACTTTATTTTGCAGGAACGTGCTAAGAAACCTCAGGAATTACAGAATGTATTAACTACTGCCCTAAAAGTTGATAAGGAGGCCAATATGGGTCTTATATCAGACATAAAGCAGGAGCTTAGGAAGGTTAATGCCCTGAAGGTAAACTATACAACCTATGAAGGAGATGCCTTCCGAAATCTTCAGTAGGTTTTTGAAATAGACTTAAATTAATGTTAGGAAACGCTTCAAGTATTTGAAGCGTTTTTTTCTGTCATATGCCCCGAAAATATTTAACTTTATTGAGAGATGTATAAGCGTTTTTCTGTATTGGTATTTATACTCATGCTACTTGGAGCAAAGGCTCAGGAAGCAGAGAACAATACCTTGGAAAAATACCTTGAGGATCAATTTTACGTGGGCCTTACCTATAATTTTATACTTAATAAACCCAGCTCCGTAAAACAGCAAAATCTTTCCTACGGCTTACAAGGCGGATTTATTAAGGACATCCCTCTAAACAAAGAAAGAGATTTTGCATTGGGGATCGGTTTGGGATATGGGGTTAATTCTTATTATACCAATCTTCAGGCAATAAATACATCAGCAGGAATCACCTATGAAGACCTTGATTCGAGTGATTCATACAAACGAAACAAACTGGAAACCCATGTTATAGAATTACCACTAGAGTTACGTTGGCGCAATTCTACGCCCTATGAGCACCGGTTTTGGAGGATCTATGCTGGAATGAAGTTTGGGTATATAGTAGGTAGCCGTTCAAAATTTGTGACCGATAGTACTAAAGACTCTTTCTATAATACGGATACCCGTAATTTTCGGTACGGTCTCATGTTAAATGTGGGCTATAACACTTTCAATATTCACGCATATTACGCCTTAACGGATTTATTTGAGGACAACTTGAGCCTCACAAACGGGGAGGGGTTGTCTTTTGTGCCTTTACGGATAGGAATTATTTTTTATATCCTCTGAGTCTTCTGGCAGGTTCTGTGCAGCTTACAGCCAAAATTTTAATGTCAGAAGTTGGGAGGTTAACCCAATCAGAAATCCCACCAGGAGTTCCATGCCACTATGTGCCCTGAGGTACAAACGTGAAGTGGCAACAAATCCGCAGGCCAGGGTAAACAAACTTATAGCCAGGGTGATATTGATTTCAAAATGGATACTCAGGCTAACTAAAAACATAAGAATGGTACCCATCCCCATCATGTGTAAACTACTTTTGAATTCTAAAAACAACAAAATCAGACAGGTTGATGTTGCCGTGATCAACCCAAGAAAGAAGTAGTAAAGCTCAATAGTGTAATTGTTGGGAATGACCTTGAGCAGAATCATCAGTAATAAAGCAAGGCTTATAAAAAGAGGCCATTTACGTTCGGTAACTTTTGGCAGGAATATAGAACTTACCACCCCAAGATTTCTCAAAATGAAGTAGATAATGATAGGGATTATAACCGTTAAAATAAAAATAGGCAGGATGTTTCCGCTCTGTAATTCCAGCGGGCTGTATTTAGGGGTAACAACAAAATAGGTAACCGTTCCGATAATAGGAACCAATAATGGATGAAAGAAATAGGATAAAAGAGAGAGGAACAGCTTCATCAGATCTGTTTTCTAAGGCGTGCAACGGGGATGCCTAATTGCTCTCGGTATTTAGCTACCGTCCTTCGGGCTATGGGATATCCTTTCTCCTTTAAGATTGCCGCGAGCTTATCGTCCGTCAGCGGTTTTCTTTTCTCTTCCTCCTGGATTACATTTTCAAGTATTTTCTTGATCTCTTTTGTAGACACATCTTCACCTTCCGTATTCTTCATGGACTCTGAAAAGTATTCCTTTATGAGCTTGGTGCCATAAGGCGTGTCCACATATTTACTATTCGCAACCCGGGATACTGTGGATACATCCATATTTATGGCGTCAGCAATATCTTTCAGGATCATCGGCCTTAATTTCCGCTCGTCTCCTGTTAAGAAGTACTCCTTTTGATAATCCATAATGGCACTCATGGTAACATAAAGTGTTTGCTGCCGTTGTCTTATGGCATCAATAAACCATTTAGCAGCATCCAATTTTTGCTTAATGAACATTACGGCATCCTTCTGCGCCTTGGAGCGTTCTTTTGCGTTTTTGTATCCTGCCAGCATATTGCTGTACTCCTTGGATACATGAAGATCTGGAGCATTTCTGCCATTTAAGGTTAATTCCAGATTCCCATCCACAATTCTGATCGAGAAATCCGGAACTATGTGTTCTATGATTTTGTTATTTCCTGAGTAAGAACCACCTGGTTTGGGATTTAATTTTTCAATCTCAGTTATCGCCAGTTTCAACTCATCTTCTGAGATATCGTGCTTCTGCATTAGCTTCTTGTAATGCTTTTTAGTAAACTGGTCAAAAGATTTTTCCAGGATTTTGATAGCTAATTCTACTTCCGGGGATGAGGCTTTTCGTTGAAGCTGTAGAATCAGACATTCATCAAGGGATCTTGCTCCTACGCCCGGAGGATCTAACTGTTGCACTGTTTTAAGAACCTGTTCTATAAGTGCTTCTTCTACATAGATATTTTGAGTAAAAGCCAGATCATCCATGATATCGGATAAGGGCCTTCGGATATATCCGCTTTCATCTACACTTCCAACGAGAAATTCCGCAACAGCCCATTCCTCATCACTGAGGTAAACTGTATTGAGTTGATTGAGTAAATACTGATTGAAGGAAATGCCAGCTGCATATGGAATGCTTTTATCATCATCATCAGCACTGTAGTTACTGGTTTGGGTGCGGTAATCGGGAATTTCGTCATCACTCAGGTATTCATCAATATTGATGTCTTCTGCACTGATGCTTTCCGTATCACCTTCACCCTCAAAGGAATCTTCATATTCATCTTCAAGTTCCGAGCTTTCTTTGCCACTTTCCAGAGCCGGATTTTCTTCCAGTTCCTGCTTCAATCTTTGCTCAAATGCCTGTGTGGGCAACTGGATAAGCTTCATCAACTGAATCTGTTGAGGAGAAAGCTTTTGAGAGAGTTTAAATTGTAAGTGTTGTTTCAGCATTTGGGTGACTAGTGATCCGCATTATAAAGTTAAGAATTCCAATTAAAACTCCGCATTCAGTGGTGTTCTAGGGAACGGAATTACATCCCTGATATTGCCCATTCCTGTAGCAAATTGTACCATTCTTTCAAAGCCCAACCCAAAGCCGCTATGAACGGCAGTTCCGTATTTACGCAGATCTAAGTACCACCATAACTCCTTTTCATCAATATTTAGCTCAGCCATTTTCTGTTTTAAAACATCGAGTCGTTCTTCACGTTGAGACCCACCTACTATTTCACCAATTCCAGGGAAGAGGATATCCATTGCCCTAACGGTTTTGCCATCATCATTGAGGCGCATATAAAAAGCCTTGATTTTAGCGGGGTAGTCAAAGAGAATTACTGGACATTTAAAATGTTTCTCTACAAGGAAACGTTCGTGTTCGCTTTGAAGGTCTGCCCCCCACTCATTAATAGGAAATTGGAATTTTTTCTTTTTATTGGGTTTGCTGTTTTTTAGAATATCTATGGCTTCTGTATAGGTTATTCGTTTAAAACTGTTTTGAGTCACAAATTTTAGTTTTTCCAACAGAGGCATTTCACTACGCTCGGCCTGAGGCTTTGTTTTTTCCTCATCGAGCAGGCGTTTTTCAAGAAATGACAGATCTTCCTGGCAATGTTCCAGAATGTAGTTTATGACTGCCTTGATAAAATCTTCTGCAAGGTCCATATTGGCATTTAAATCATAGAAGGCCATTTCGGGTTCTAT
>CBDUAW010000254.1:0-4188 GCA_965365215.1 uncultured Eudoraea sp.
ATGTTTTCGTTTATCCCTGCTGTTTTTTGGTTCAATGTCCTCGTAATAATGCCCATCATTCAGCACCAATTGTATAATATCCGAACGTTCACTACTAATAAGCTCCCCGGTTTTTGCTTTAATGACGGTGTTGTTCTTTTGCGTTTTGGATTTGATATGAATAATGATGTTTTCCAGGTAACGGTCGTTTTCCCCAAACTTGCGGTCTACCTTTATGTTTCTCCCTTCCAGATCACTGAAAACGCCTTCCTCTATCGCGGCTGCCGGTTTTACTTTCGCGATGTTTCTTCGAAGGTTGTAGATCTTTTGTTCTGAAGCCGGGATGACGTTATTGGCAAAAAAAAAGGTAACCCCGCCCAAAAAGGTAACAAAGACGATAAGGCTTAGCATGGATCGTTGCAAGGATATCCCTGAGGCCTTCATGGCGGCGAATTCGTAGTTTTCAGCAAATGCCCCAAAGGTTAAGATAGAGGAAAGCAGTACGGTTAAGGGCTGCACCTTCTCCGTTAGATTTGGCATTAGGTAGAAAAGGAATTTACCAATAATTATTAAGTCCAGGCCTTTTCCCGCGAGATCATCAATAAACAACCATATCGTTTGGAATATGAAAATGAACATCAATATTACAAACGAACTGAAAAAATTATAAAGAAACCGTTTTAGAATATACTGATCTAGAATTCGCAATGGTCTAATTTCTTATGATGTAGTACCCCTCTTCCTTGTACCTGTTCTCATCAAAAGTAAATAAGGTTTTTGACAACGGCTGATTTGTTTTAAAAGAATTAACAGTGATAGTGGTTTTAGTACCGTTGTCACCGGTTTCAATTAGCCTGTATATATGCTTGGTCTCCACATCTATACCGAGCAATATGGATGCAATTTTGGAATTGGTATCAATAGGCACCAATTTTACGTATTGGATCTTTCTTCCCTGCACGTTTTGAAGTATGTCCCATGAATAGGCATGCCCTTTTTTGTAAAAGGTAAGCATCTTAGAAGGGGTAATGGTATTGTCATCCTCCGATTTATCATCTATGGTCACCTCCTCATTTTCTGGGACTATTGTGTACACTTTCTTGCCGTCGTACAATTGTTGCGCCCCGAGGTAGTTAAAGAGGTATTTCTCACCCGCCAGGGTAACATCGCCACGGGTCTCCTGATTTACATTTGCCTCCGTATTTTCAAGAACATATTTAAAATCTATGCTGATATTGTCATAACTCTTAACCTTGTTGTACACTTCATCAAGCAGTGCCTTCGCCTTGTCTGCCTGTTGCGCCTGAGCAAATGAGACTGAAATAAATAGACTTACAAAAAATAATATGTTTTTCATTTTTAATGCATTTCGTTATTTAATAACTGGTCCAGGGCGTAAATATCCGAAACTAATACCTGCCTTGCCTTGCTTCCTTCAAATGGCCCAACAATCCCGGCGGCCTCTAACTGGTCTATAATCCGGCCCGCCCTGTTATAGCCAAGCTTTAATTTTCGTTGTATTAAAGAAGCCGAACCTTGTTGGGCCGTAACAATTACTTCTGCGGCTTCCCTGAACATACTGTCCCTGTCCTCAATGTTGTAATCAATTCCTGTGCCAGATTCTTCCCCAACATACTCCGGGAGTAAATGAGCTTCCGGATACGCACGTTGGGACCCTATATAGTCTGTAATTTTCGCGACTTCAGGAGTGTCCACAAAGGCACATTGAATCCTGGTAATATCATTTCCCTGGGTATAAAGCATATCTCCACGCCCAATGAGTTGATCGGCCCCCTGGGTATCCAGGATAGTCCTTGAATCGATCTTGGAAGTAACGCGGAATGCCAGCCGTGCCGGAAAATTGGCCTTTATAAGTCCGGTGATTACATTAACCGAGGGTCTCTGAGTGGCAATGACAAGGTGTATTCCTATTGCCCGCGCTAACTGCGCTAACCTGGCAATAGGGGTTTCCACTTCCTTCCCTGCCGACATAATAAGGTCTGCAAACTCATCTATAACCAGGACAATGTAGGGCAGGAATTTATGTCCGTCGTGCGGATTTAATTTCCTGGCCTTAAACTTTTCGTTGTACTCCTTAATATTTCGAACCAGGGCGAGCTTGAGCAATTCGTAACGATTGTCCATCTCAATGCAAAGGGAATTAAGCGTATGAATTACCTGCGTATTGTCTGTAATAATAGCTTCGGCAGAGTCCGGGAGCTTAGCCAGGAAATGCCTTTCAATCTTATTGTACAAGGTGAGTTCTACCTTCTTGGGATCTACGAGGATAAACTTTACTTCGGCCGGATGTTTCTTGTAGAGAAGGGATGTAATAACGGCATTCAACCCAACAGATTTTCCCTGACCTGTAGCCCCAGCCATTAGTAAGTGGGGCATCTTGGCAAGATCTACTACAAAGGTTTCATTACTGATGGTCTTACCAAATGCGATTGGTAATTGCATTTCGGCCTTCTGAAAACGAGAGGAAGCAATAACCGAGCGCATAGAAACGATTGTGGCATTCTTGTTGGGCACTTCAATTCCAATGGTCCCCTTCCCAGGAATTGGGGCAATAATCCGTATTCCCAGGGCGGCAAGGGATAGCGCAATGTCGTCTTCCAGATTTTTAATTTTGGATATCCTGATTCCGGCTTCAGGAACAATTTCATATAGGGTTACCGTGGGACCTATGGTTGCCTTAATTTGGGAGATACCTATTTTATAGTTTTTAAGGGTATTGACGATCTTATTTTTGTTCTCTTCTAGTTCTTCCTGGTTAATTGTTATCCCCCCGGTTGAACCATGTGCATCTAAAAGATCGAGATGTGGAAACTTATAATTCCCTAATTCCAGGGTTGGATCAAATTCCCCAAAGTCTTTAACCAGTTGGTCTGACAAGATATCCTTTTCCTCTTTTTCTTCTTTCACCGTTTCAACTTCCATCTCTATCTCGTCATCCGGTATGTTCTGCTTAACCTCAGCTTCATGGTTTTGTACTACCTCCTCCTGTTCCAGTTTGGGAATGTCTTCTTTGTGCGTATAGGTGTCAATAATAACCTCATCTTCCTCCACCGTGGGCGTAAAAGTCTCGTTTTCTTCCTTATGAGCGGTTTTAAAATCGTCCTTTATCGCCCTGGTTTTGTTTTTAAGGAACTGCGCAATTCCTTCTGGGGAAAAACGGAAAAGGCGCACCAGAATTACTATCAATCCAAAAAGTAGCAGTAAGAGGACACCAATTTTTCCGGTATAATCCTGAAGGAAATCGTTCATTTCAAAGCCTACAATCCCTCCGAGGAGTGGTTGCTCAATTGCGAAGAAGCCAAGTGCTATTGCGATCCATATAACAAAGACAAGCCCCCAGATCCATTTATTGAGAAGCCCCTTTTTATCTAACCCCAGGAACATATACAAACCTGTAATGCACAAGAGGAATGGAAATATAAAAGAAGCCAACCCAAATCCCTTATACATAAAGAAATGGCTTACACTGGCGCCGAATTTATTTAACAAATTCCTTGCCTGGGCATTTCTGTCGGCAAACTCGGTAAGTAAGCTCTGATCTGCCTGCCATGTAAAATAATAGGATATAAACGAAAAGAAGAGCGCCATGCTTAAAAGAATAAGCAAGCTTCCCAAAATAATTTTATTCTGTTTTGATAAGGTAAAAGAAAGCCTCTTTTTAGGAGTTTTTGACCTCGACTTCTTTCTCTTTTTTGCCATTCAATCTGTCTCTTCTATGGGGCTAAAATACAAATTTACCCCCGAAGCCCGGAGGAACAACAATCTAAAAAATTTTCGGAAAATAAATTATTAACCCAATAATTGTTGCAGCTATGGATACGAGCATTACGGCCCCGGCAGAAATATCCTTTATAAACCCTATTTTTTCATCATACTGTGGCTGGATATAGTCAGCCAACTTTTCTATAGCCGTATTCAGGCCTTCAATCCCCAATACAAGAGCGATGGCAAAGATCTGCAAAATCCATTCAGTGGGACTTATTTCAAAATAAAAGCCGGCAGCGGTCACCACAAGGGCAATAAGTACCTGAATCTTAATACTCCCCTCCGTCCTGATCAATAGAAGGGCACCCCGCATGGCATATCCAATCCCCCTGATCCGATTCTTAAGAAAACTCTCTTTAGGCATCCATCAAAGCCTCCAGGGCAGCCTTGTAATTAGGTTCGTCAACGGTTTCCTGCACCTGT
>CBDUAW010000255.1:0-4183 GCA_965365215.1 uncultured Eudoraea sp.
CTACAAAGAGACCTTCGGTCCGAGATATTTGCCGTGCTGTATGTGCGCTTTCCTCATCACCTACCTTCACAAAACGATCGATAATATCAAAATCTGTAGCACTGGGAATCAAATTCTTACCAAGTCCTTCAATTCTGTATGGATAGATCTCTTTTTGATCAAATTTACCAGTCTCATGGTATTTCTTTAATACTGAGCCATAAGCATCTACCCCAATAATTCTAATTTCCGGATTCTTTTCCTTTAAATAGCGGGCAGTACCAGAAATAGTGCCCCCGGTGCCACTACAGGCAACAAGATGGGTGATCTGGCCTCCGGTTTGCTCCCAGATTTCAGGGCCAGTTGTATTGTAGTGCGCCTCAATATTTAAGGAATTAAAATATTGATTTATGTAGATAGACCCTTCAATATCCTCATGCAGCTGTTTAGCAACTTCGTAATACGATCTGGGATCATCAGCGCTTACGTGTGCCGGACAAACAAATACCTTAGCCCCCATAGACCTTAGCATGTCTATCTTGTCTTTGGACGATTTGGAACTTACCGCCAAAATACAGTCGTATCCTTTAATAATACAGACCATTGCAAGACTAAAACCGGTATTTCCGGAAGTAGTTTCAATTACGGTACTCCCTTTTTTCAATATACCCTGGCGTTCCGCCTCTTCAACGATATGCACAGCAATACGGTCTTTTGCCGAATGTCCGGGATTAAACCCTTCCACCTTGGCGAAATAGTTGCCCTGGAAAGGGGCTGTGATCTTATTGAGTTTTACAAGGGGAGTATTGCCTATGAGTTCTAGGACATTGTTATAGGCCTTGATCTTATTTTCCATACATCTTGGTTAGATCCAAAATTGCCCAAAGGGCATAGATTGTGAGGACAAAATTAGTATTTTTTTTCAATTAAGGTATTTTACCCTCCAAATCGAGTAAAAATGCAAATTCCTTGGCTGTCTCTTTTAAGGCTTCAAATCTGCCTGATGCCCCCCCATGACCAGCATCCATGTTGGTATCAAGATATAACTGATTGCCATCCGTTTTCAACTCACGTAGTTTTGCCACCCATTTTGCAGGCTCCCAGTACTGTACCTGTGAATCGTGCAAACCAGTAGTAACCAGCATGTGTGGATAGTCCTGAGCCTTTACATTATCATAGGGGGAATACGATTTCATATAGGCGTAATACTCAGGATCATTTGGATTGCCCCACTCATCATATTCTCCCGTTGTCAAGGGAATGGAATCGTCTAACATAGTTGTAATCACATCTACAAAGGGTACCGCAGCAATTATCCCGTTATAAAGATCGGGCTCCATATTCACAATGGCTCCCATAAGGAGTCCACCGGCAGATCCCCCGTAAGCGTATAAATGTTCCTTACTGGTATAGCCTTCCTTGATTAGATGCCTTGAAACATCGATAAAATCAGTAAATGTGTTGATTTTATTAAATAATTTTCCATCTTCATACCATGGCCCCCCCAGATATCCCCCGCCTCTTACATGAGCAATGGCATAGATAAATCCGCGATCGAGCAGGCTAAGACGTACCGTGGAAAAATAGGGGTCTGAGGTGTATCCATATGAACCGTAACCGTATTGAAACAATGGACTGGAGCCGTCTAAAGGGGTATCTTTATGGTATACCAGCGAAACGGGTACCTTTTTGCCATCCCTGGCTGCAGCCCAAATACGTTCAGACCGGTAATTTTCCTTTTTGAACTTGCCCCCAAGTACTTCCAGTTCCTTTTTAACCTCCTGTGTTCTATTGTTCATATCAAAATCCACAATCGCATAGGGCGATGTCAGGGAGTTGTAGACATAGCGGAATTGATCCGTATCGAAACCGGGATTAACATAAGGATAGGCTATATAGGTTTCGTTATCAAAGGGCAGTTCGTAGGTATCACCACTTTCCCATTTAGTTACCTTTAACTTATTCAGGCCATTATCTCGTTCAGAAATAACATAATACCTCTTAAAAATTTCAATATCCTCCAATAATACTTCCGGCCTATGTGGAATGAATTCCTTCCAATTTGTAGACAAGGTCTTCTTCTCTTCAACCTTCATCAATTTAAAATTAGTAGCGCCGTCCTTATTGGTCAGCACATAAAAATTGTCTTCAAAGTGATAAATTGAGTATTCCACACCTCTTTCTCTTGGGGAAAAAATCCTGAATTCTCCCCCGGGTTCATCTGCTTCTAATATGCGGTATTCTGAGGTAAGGGTACTGTTAGACCCAATGATGATGTATTTTTTTGATTTTGATTTGTAAACATAGGTATTGAAGGTATCGTCCTTCTCATGAAATACAAGTTCATCCTCTGATGCGGGGGTTCCGAGAATATGTTTGTAGACTTTTTCAGAGCGCAGGGTAACCGGGTCTTTCCGCACATAATAAAGCGTTTTATTATCATTAGCCCATACGGAACTCCCCGTAGTGTTATCTATTTTATCATCATAGAGTTCCCCCGTAACCAAATTCTTTATCTGAATGTGATACTGTCTTCTTGAGATGGTGTCCGTCCCAAAAGCAGCCATTGTATTATCCGGGCTTATGGCAATTCCCCTAAGGTTAAAATATTCATGGCCTTCTGCCAGCTCATTGCAATTGAATATTATTTCCTCCGCTGCAGTCAACGCCCCCTTTTTCCTGGCATAGATAGGATACTCCTGTCCTGTTTCATGGCGCGTTAGGTACCAATAGCCATTCTGCTTGTAAGGCACAGAACTATCATCCTCTTTTATCCGGGATTTCATTTCCAGATAAAGCGCTTCCTGAAATTCCTTGGTATGGGCCGTTTTATTTTTGTAATACTCGTTTTCAAGTTGCAGATAGTCCAGTACTTCCTGATCCTCCCTCTGATTAAGCCAATAGTAATTATCTATCCTGGTATCTCCATGCTTGACTAATTCCTTGGGTACCTTTTTAGCCTTTGGGGCTTCAATAGCCATATCTTTTTTTTTCTGGTTTTGGCAAGAAAGGGCTAAAATAAGACTAAATAGAAAAATTACTCTGTTTTTTACTAAGGGTATCATAAAATCTGATTTTAAGCCGGCAATTTAGTAAATTTGATCATGTTCAATTAACAAATAACGTATGTTCGGCGATTTAATGGGAATGATGGGTAAGTTTAAGGAGACCCAGGAAAAAGTAAAAGCAACCAAAGAGCGGCTAAATACGGTAACCTTACAGGAGAAATCAACTGATAATCTTCTGTCTGTTACCATTACCGCCAACAGAGAAATTAAGGCAATTGAGATCAATGAAGAATTGCTGCAAGACAAAGAGCAACTGGAAGACTACTTAGTTCTTACACTCAACAAGGCAATAGAAAAAGCCACCATTATTCATGAACAGGAGTTGTCTGCGGTGGCAAAAGAGGGCATGCCAAATATTCCTGGACTGGACTCATTTCTAAAATAGGAAATTGTTCCCTAATGAACGTATATTACTAAATTGCTAGATAATGATAGAGATTAGAAAAGATGACGACAGTTCATACCGGTTTTTACTAAAAAATACGGAAGGGCAGACCTTATTTAGCAGTATTGAATTTGGTAGTAAAAAAGAAATTGCAAAGACAGTTAACAAGCTTACCAAAACTAGGCAGCCCGCTGTAAGGTTTGAGAGGAAGACGGATTACAATGGGAAATTTCTTTTTAACCTGAGAGATAAAAAGGGTAAGGTATTAGGAAAGAGCGGACTGTATAGCTCAGAAGCGGGTATGGAGAACGGGATAAAGAATGTGATCAGCAGAATATCAGATCTCCCCTCCCGATAGAAATTAGAGTTGTTTCAATTTCCCTAAAAAGTACCGGTGCATTTCTCCGGTATAGTCCAGATGAGTGACAATCCGTAATTTCCCATGTCCCATCCCTATTATGTGGATATCACTCTTCTTTAGAAGTTCAATAAAAGCATCGGCCGACATGTATTTTTCTTCTATCTCAAAAATGACGATATTGGTTTCAATCGGTTCTACTTTTTTGATAAATCCAAGCGTTTCTAGTAACTCCCCAATTTCTCTGGCCCGCTCGTGATCTTCCGATAATCTTTTAAGGTTATGATCCAGGGCATAAATACCTGCAGCGGCTAGATATCCTGCCTGGCGCATACCCCCACCCAATACCTTACGCACTCTTATTGCCTTCTCTATTGCTTCCTTGTCGCCAAG
>CBDUAW010000256.1:0-4168 GCA_965365215.1 uncultured Eudoraea sp.
ATGTCCCCAATGCCAATACCATCTTTATCAATAATGCGAACACCTTTGGCCTGAGCGACCTTCATCAAATGCGGGGAAGGGTAGGAAGAAGCAATAAAAAGGCCTTCTGTTATTTCATAACCCCTCCCTATGATGTTATGACCCCTGAGGCACGGAAACGGATTCAGGCCCTTGAACAGTTCACGGCACTTGGCAGCGGATTTAATATTGCCATGAAAGATCTTGAAATTCGGGGAGCCGGAGATCTTTTAGGTGGGGAACAGAGTGGATTTATCAACGAAATTGGTTTTGAGGCCTACCAAAAAATCCTGGCCGAAGCTATTGAAGAATTAAAAGAGGAAGAATTCAGTGAGTTATATCCTATAAAAGACAGTGCGAAAAGAACATATGTAAAAGAAACCCAGATAGATTCTGACTTTGAATTGCTATTTCCGGATCACTATATTAATAACATTACGGAGCGTTTAACCCTGTATACCGAGCTTAATAATATTCGGGAAGAAGCGCAACTGAAGCAATTTGAGGCTGAATTACAAGATCGCTTTGGACCCATACCTGAAGAAGTTCGAGACCTCCTGAATTCGGTTAGGATTAAATGGATTGCCAGTAGGATGGGCTTGGAAAAAGTAGTTATGAAAAAAGGAAAGTTCATTGGTTATTTTGTTTCAGACCAGCAATCCAATTATTATCAAAGCCCGGTTTTTAGCAGTATTTTACGGCTGGTTCAAAACCATCCTGATTCCTTCAAAATAAAAGAGAAACAAACCCGGAGCGGCTTAAGATTATTACTGATATTAGAGCGGATTGATTCTATTGAGCTAGCACTAAAAGGCCTGCAACCCTTTGAAAAGCTCGCTGAAACTGCGCCGTCCGTATGAGCAAATTCAGAGTGTTTTAAGGTCTTTTATAGTTTTAAAGGCGCTTTCTACCTGGTCATCGTTAACAAGGATGGTAAACTCGTTGGTTGTGGAGATTACCTCATATAACACAATGCCCTCCCACGCCAATCTCTGAAAAATAAAGTAGTAGATTCCGGGCACCGATACATTTTCGGCCGGAAGTTTTACCGTAATAGACGAAAGGTTTTCGGCTTTCTGGGTACATTTTTCAGCTGAAAACAAACGCTCCACAGTATTATCGAGGGTGTTACTGACTACAATATTCAATTCATTTACCCCGCGGGAAGAGGTATAAAATACGTCCTTGTTTTGGTCCACCTCTTTCAATAGCTTGGTTTGATTTTCAAGGATGGTATCAGATACCAAAAAGGTAAAATCTGTGAGTGATGACCTGACGGTGATCTCACCAATGTTCTTTAATACCTTTAAAATACGGTGTGTAGCTCTGAATTCCAGGTCGTCAGAAAGTCGTTTTAAGGCCATAACAATGGCACCGTTACGGACTTCCTTGCCCAGCTCTTCTTCAATTTCAGGTTTAACCTGGCGCGAAAGGGAAGTAAGGTTTATTATACCCTGCGCCAGAGCGCTCTGAAGAAATGGTTTTTTCTTTATGTAGTGTTCAACAACCGCAGAAATGGTTTTCATAAAATGATAATTGACCCAAATATAACATATTGTTATAAATAAAACAAATGGTTATAAAGTCAAAAATGATAGAAGGCATTTTCCAGGTGTTCAATTCGAAGGGCCTCACCATCCCTATATATTTCAATAATATCAAATCGGACTTCTAGGTCGAGCTTCTGCGTTGTAACATAATGATCCGCCGCCTGCACAAGCAATTGGATCTTCTTTTTTCCAATACGTTCCCTCAGAGATACCAAAGACCCACCCCTACGGGTTTTGACCTCTACAAAAACCAATATTTCCTCAGCTTTGGCAATAATATCAACCTCCGCTTTAAGGTAACGGTAGTTTCTATTTAGGATGCGATACCCTTTTTGGATTAGAAATTTGGCTGCTAACTGTTCCCCCTTCTTCCCTAAATCATGCGGAATTCCCATATTCAATTGTTAATTTCCGAACAAATACGTGTATTTCATCGAAAAATTGGCCCCGTAAACGTCTTTTTTATGATAAGATCGTAAATTTCTCCCCGGAATTACCAAAAAACCTAAATTACCATAATATCCATAAGGTTTACACGTTAAGAACTTGCCCCTAACACATGAACGTTCTTAAAGCCTAAAAATGACTATGGAATACTTCGTTAATTGTAACACCTCTACATTAGCGCCGTACACAACTCCCTTGGATAAGCTGAGGGCGGCGCATCTGTACAGAAGACTGGGCTTCAGTGCCTCAGTTCAGACTATTGACCAGGCCGTTGGGCAGAATGCCGGAACACTGGTAGATTCATTGATCAATGAAGCCGTAACTATGGCTCCACTTCCTGCTCCCGCATGGGCCGATTGGAACAACAGCAACTATCCTGCTGATGATGACCTGGCCAGACAAATGCGCAGGGCTCAACAAGATGAATGGCGTATTGCCTATACTAATGGTATGCTTAATAATAACCTCAGAGATCGCCTTAGCTTTTTCTGGAGTAATCATTTTGTTACAGAGCTAGACATTTATGACTGTAATTCTTTCCTTTATTATTATACGGACTGTCTGCAGCGAAATGCTATTGGGAATTTCAAAACATTTGTTAGTGAAATAGGACTCACCAGTGCAATGTTATACTATCTGGATGGAGTGTATAACAATGGAAACAATCCAAATGAAAACTATGCACGAGAATTGTACGAGCTTTTCTCCCTGGGTGAAGGGAACGGATACACCGAGCAGGATATAATTGAAACAGCAAGGGCGCTCACCGGATATGTAGAACGAGGTGAGCTGGGTTGTGAACAGGTTACTTTTAATCCGGAAAGGTTTGATGCCGGAACAAAAACCATTTTGGGACAAACAGGGAACTGGGGATATGATGATGTTATCGATATTCTTTTCCAGGAAAGACCCAATGAAATAGCAGGATTCATATGCCAAAAGCTCTATGAGTTCTTTGTGCATCCTGATTCCGATGACGATGCAGGAAATGCGCAGGCAATTATCGCCGGTATGGCCAGCACCTTTGTTGCAAACAACTTTGAAATCGCACCTGTATTAGCACAACTTTTTAAAAGTGAACACTTTTTTGACGATGAGGCTATTGGTGTTATCATAAAAAGTCCGTTCGATATTTACCTCGGACTTATTAAAGAAACCAACTTTGCCTATGACGATAATCTCGTTATTAACGTTGTAGATACCTGCAGGCTTTTAGGGCAGGAACTCTTTGACCCATTTGATGTAGCCGGGTGGCAGAGAGATCGCACCTGGATCAATACCAATTTTATTATTGGTAGATGGCTTACTTCAGAGGTTTTTCTTGAATTATTTTTTCAGAATAACCAGGAACAATTCAGAACACTGGCTATGGATGCGGTTGGAGCCGCTGATAGTAATACCAGTAATCCGGAAACCGTGGTTCGCGCAATCGTAGATAAGCTTACTCCTAAAGGGTTGCTTACGCCACAGGATTTTGAGAATGCCATGTCCGTTTTCAAGATTGAAGACGTTCCGGAAAACTACTACGGATCCGATTATATTCCCGGTGGTCTGGGATTATGGATGCTGGCAGTTAGCCCGGAAGTACCCCAACAGGTGTTCTTTTTACTGATGCACCTTTCAAGACAACCAGAGTTTCAACTTAAATAAAACCTACAGCTATGTGTAATAATCATCTCCCTATAAATATTAAGGATAATAACCAGCACGACGAGGAGCATAAATACTGGAGCAGACGTTCCTTTTTACAGGCATTGGGTATTGCCGGTTCCGGGTCAATAATGCTCGGAAGTAATATGTTGAGCGCCTCTGCCCCATCACCCTTAACATCAGCTATTGCTAATGCCCCAGGCGACAATATTCTTATATTGATTCGCTTGTCCGGTGGTAATGACGGCTTGAGTACGGTAATTCCTATTGAACAATACGATACCTACGCCAATGCCCGACCCAACATATATATCCCGGAAAGTAAAATATTAAAATTAACAGACGAATTTGGTATCCCAACCTATATGAATTCCCTGGAGCCCATGTGGAGTGAAGGACAGTTCAAAGCCGTTCACGGTGTAGGATATGAAAACCAAAGTCTATCGCATTTTACGGGCTCAGATATCTATGCGAATACAGCCCTTACTACCACAGGATTCACC
>CBDUAW010000257.1:0-4129 GCA_965365215.1 uncultured Eudoraea sp.
TTCTTCTGTAATGGTATCTGCTACCAGGGTAACCCAAAAATCATATCCCAACTCTCGGGCTTCGCCTCTGATCTGGGAAACCTGTTCAAAAAAATCCTCGCTTTGTGAATCGGGCAGAAAGTCTGAAGGTTGCCAAATATCCTCAACAGGAATCAGGAAGGATTCCATAAATCCCAATATCTTGGGTTCTATTGCTTCCATTACCTCTAAGCGTAAATTCTTGATAACCATCCCTTTTTTTACAAATAAAGTCAAATGTCTGCTAATAAGTTCCCAAAGAACTACCAAAATTTAATTCCTGCCATTTTCCCTGGGATATAATGTATAAACTGCATCGCTTTGCCAGACCTCTTTAGAATCCACATCAATGAGAGACAGAGGGCCTTTAAAGGCAGCCCCGGTATCTACATTCCAAACATTGGCCGCCCTTTGTGGTGTTGATTCCCCTATTCTCGTCACCGGAGTATGGCCAATATAGATCTCCTTATAATGCAAAAGTCGCGGCGGATATTTAATATCTTTTTCAGACAATTTGGGATCTAAAGACATTGCCAATTCCCAAAGTGTGCGGTCCCAATAAAAGGTTTTGGAAAAATATTCAAACTTTACCCCCTTAAGACTGGTAAAGCCGGCGTGCAAATACAACCTGTTTTCGTCATCGAGATAGTAGTTCTCCAAATTCCTGAAAAATTGCAGGTGTAATTGTTTAATTCCCTCTGATACCTCACTATAGGAGGCTATTGTGGCCTCGCCCCCGTGTTGTTTCCAAATGGGATTATCTCGCGCTGTTAAAAGCCAGTCATGGCACAATTCATCGTGGTTTCCCCTTAGGAAAAGGCAATTATGGGTTGTTTTCAGTTCAATAAGGTAATTTACGGTCTCAACGGCATCACTCCATCCATCTACATAGTCCCCCAGGAAGATCAACAGGTCCTGATCCGTAATTTCAGCCCGCTCTAAGACCTGTATCAGGGCTCTCAGTGCGCCATGGATGTCTCCTATAACCAGTGTTCTCATTTTGCAAAAATCGCTATTATCCCAATAATGACCACAATAAACAATATGAAAAAGAAGATCTTCCAGAATGAGTAGGGCCTTGTCCCGGAAATAAGCGATGTTTGTCCGTTGATATAAAAGTGATAATCCTTATTTCTATAGCGGTATGTACTGATGTATACAGGCAGTAAAATATGTTTAAAGGTTTCGTTTGTAAGTTTTATATCTGCATGATGGATGCGTTGGGTGTCCCCGCCTATGTCCCTTCGTATCCAGTTATAGGCAATTTCCTTTGCCTTTTCGAAAGATTTACGATGTCCTTCTTTTAAGGAAATGGAATATTTCTCGGTAACAAAGCCCGATAGGTATTTAGAATTAAAGGGCACCAACGTCTTGGTATTCCAATGTGTAATTTTAACGGGAAGTTCTCTCCTCCTTTTCTTAGAAGCACTGATCAGGATATCGTCAATAAAACCCTCAACTGTTCCGGAAGCCGCACTCCATCTGGTCTTTCTGACCTGCCTTCTTTCCATACCCTTCTTGGTCCTTACCATCTGCGTTTCATAGTAATAATCCCCTCGTTGACCCATATAAGCTGCCTTTAACTGGGCATCAAAGGTCCAGTATGGAACATAGAGACCATGTAAGGCTTCGGGGTCTAGCGAGGCTCGTTTTAAATTGCCCGGGGCAAACCAGAGGCCCGATACCCATTTTCTAAAAATTTGCCTCGCCCGCTTCTGATCTATTTGAAAGGGAACCAGAGCACCAGGAGTAATCCATCCTTCTTTTTCAACATCTTCCTTTATAAGTGGTTCCCCGCAATAGACACATAGCAGAGATTTAAAATTTTCCTCAACATGTTGATTGCCCCCACAATTTTTGCAGTGCAATAGATCTATGGTCTCTGTGTAGGCACTATCACCTACCACCTTTAAATAGTGTTGTAATTCCAATTCCTCGAAACTACTTTTGGTTTGCGCAATGAATTCCTCATAGCCGCAATATTCACAGGTAATCTGATGAGAACCTGGTTTATACCTTAGTTCTGCACCACAATTCGCACAGGATTTTTTCTTTTCGGATTTTTTAGTTTCTTCCATGTTCTGCAACGTGCATATTCTGTTTATGCCCGTACTTAACTCTCGGGGGAATTGCTTAAGGGGTTGGAAGTGGTGGTGGTGTTGTTCCTCCCAGGAATGCCTTTAATTCTTCAATTTCATTAAGGGGCAGCCAGCCCGTAAGGCCTTGTTTCCAGATCAGGGAATCCCGGTTGATGGTCCTCCCGGCGAAAAGTTCCTTTAAACGATCATAGGTAACCGGTCCAAATTGCTGTCCATTAACTGCATAATGATACATTACAGCTGCGGGGATTGGAGGCGGAGTTGCTACTCCCTGTACAGGAGATGGAAATACCTGCTGCGGAGCGTTTTGCCCCATCATGCTTCCCATTTGCTGTGCCAACACAAAGCCCATCCCCATCCCCATACCGGCTCCTGCAGTACCTCCTTCATTTTTGGCCGCCGCTTCCATAGCTTTGGCAGCTTTAAATTGCGAAAGTTTGGACATGTCGAGTTTATCGAGCCTGCTGTATTCAAATATTTCCTTTTTTAATTCTTCAGGCATGGAAACATTCTCGATGTAAAACTTCTCAAGCTCAATCCCTACCCGGCCAAATTCCGGTTGCATTACATCCTGGCAGGTCTCACTTAATTCGCTTGTATTGGCGGCGTATAATTCAATAGGAAGATTTGCTTCGCCCACCGTATCCGTAAACCGAGTAACTATAAGACTTTTCAAGTGTTCATTTACCTCGTAATTGGTAAAATTCCCATCGGTCCCAACAACATCTACAACAAACTTCCCCGGATCACTGATGCGGAAACTATAGGTGCCAAAAGCACGTATTTCTGTTAATCCAAAGCGTTCATCACTGAGCATAACCGGATTTTTGGTACCCCATTTTTCATCCGTAAATAATCTGGTATTTACAAAGTAGACTTCGGCTTTAAAGGGACTGTTGAAGCCGTATTTCCAACCTTTTAATGTAGCCAGGATTGGAAGGTTTTTTGTATTGAGGGTATAGGTCCCGGGTGTAAATACATCTGCCAGCTGCCCTTCACTGACAAAGACGGCTGCTTGTCCTTCGCGGACAATTAACTTAGCCGCATTTTTAATTTCATTCTGATAGCGTTCAAAACGATGTACAATAGTATCATCTGAACTATCAAGCCATTCAACAATATCAATAAATTCATGGCTTAATTTCTTTTTAATTTCATCAAATAGACCCATCCCAATTTCTGTTTTTAATTTTCAAAAAAGGTAGTGATTTCCGTAAAAGGGAACAAACCAAAAAGCTATAAAAAATAGCTTTCTTCGGTTTTAGAGAACCTCTCATTTAGCCCTGTAAAACTTTGCGGGGCTGCAAAATCTGGTTAATTTAGAAGTTCCAATAAGAGAAGATGAAAAAAGTATTTTGCATAGGAGAATTGCTGATAGATTTTGTGGCTGAAAAACAGGGCAGTGATCTTTCCAAAGCCCTTGAATTTACTAAAAAGGCAGGGGGGGCACCGGCAAATGTAGCCTGTGCTATTGCAAAATTAGGTGGAAATAGTTCCTTTATTGGCTGTGTAGGGGAAGATCCTTTCGGTACTTTTTTGCTAAATGTACTCGATTCCTCTGGTGTAGATATTACCCTGGCACAGCGTTCGCATATCTTTACCACCCTGGCCTTTGTATCGCTTGCCGAAGATGGAGAGCGCGACTTTGTATTCAGCAGGGGTGCGGACCGGGAGCTAAAATACATCCCGGCAACCAAGAAACTTTTTAAAGACCAAATGATCCATTTTGGTGCCGCTACCGCCTTATTGGGAGGTAGTCTGGAGGATGCCTATGGTCGGTACTATTTCGATGCCCTTACTCAGGATATCTTTATCAGTTTTGATCCCAATTACAGAGGAGATCTATGGAAAAATAAATCAGACGTATTTATAAAAAAATGTAAGCCTTATGTTGAAAAGGCCCATCTCTGTAAGTTCAGCCTGGAAGAAGCCCAATTAATTAGCGGTAAAATGAATCTGCAAGAAGCTTGTAGCGAGTTGCATGCCATTGGCGCCATGGTTATTGCGGTAAC
>CBDUAW010000258.1:0-4119 GCA_965365215.1 uncultured Eudoraea sp.
TCCTTTTTCATGGCTATGGCAAGGGAACCAATGCTGGCCTGGGCAGACAATCTTAATTGGATAGCCTTAATGTTCGTCGGAATTACCTTAACCCTTGGAATTTTTGAGCGATGGGGTGCTTTGGTGGGAATTGGCCTTCTCGCCCTTTACTATTTGGCACACCCGGCCTTTCCCTGGTTACAGCAAGTTAACGTGGAAGGCAGTTACTGGTTTATAAATAAAAATCTTATTGAATTGGTAGCTTGTATTGCAATATTTCAATACCCTACAGGCAAGCTATTTGGCCTGTCCCATTTTTTTAATAAAAACAAACAACTGACTAAAACCGAAACCATATGAAATTCACAAGAAGAGATGTACTCAAAGGATTAGGTGGAATCCCAATCTTGGGAGCTGTGTGGTGGGCCGGTGCGGCTAATGCAGTATCTAAAAGAAAAGAACGTTCTGAAATATTGGAACAACTTAATATTGAACCCTCTCTGCCTTCTGCGGTAAAAGATATTGCAGGTGAGCCAATACGCGTAGGCATTATTGGTTTTGGAATTAGAGGGGAGCAATTGTGCAGGGCATTGGGATTTGCCACAAAAGAATGGATGGAGGAGATGCGAATAGCCGCTGAGGAAGATCCAAAAAACAAAAGGCTGGCAGACTTCATGGAGCAGGAAAAATTAAATGTAAAACTGGTTGCAGTATGCGATGTTTTTGATGTTCGAGCTGAAAAAGCCATTAATTCATTTTCTACAGAGGGCAACAAGATGAAGCGTTTTAAAACGCACCAGGAAATGATCAGAAGCGGTGAGGTTGATGCAGTAATTATTGCTACGCCAGACCATTGGCATGCTCCTATGGCCATTGATGCCCTGGAGAATGGGATCCATGCCTATGTGGAAAAGCCAATGACACATACAGTGGAGGAGACCTACCGGCTCAGAGAAGCTGCGGTTAATTCCAGTGCCCTTTTAATGGTTGGACATCAGCACCGACAAACATTGAGTTTTAAAACTGCGCAGGATATAGTTAATAAAGGTGTTCTTGGTCATGTATCACTGATCCAGACCAATACAAATAGGAATGATGACAATGGGGCCTGGAATTACGATATTCATGAAAAAGCCAATGAGCAGACCATAGACTGGGATTTATTCCTGGGCAGCGCACCCAAAATACCCTTTAACAAAAATCATTTTTTCCGATGGAGAAAATGGTGGGCATATGGTTCCGGGCTATCGGGAGACTTATTGACTCACGATTATGACCGACTGAATTGCGTGCTGAATATGGGTATTCCTAACAGCATAGTTACCTCTGGTGGTATATATACCCATAATGATGGCCGAAATGTACCCGATGTAATGCAGGTAAATATGGAATTCTCCGATTTCAGTACCGGAAGCAGTCAGGTAAAAGGAAAAGAAAAAGGGATGACCTTTGTCTACAGCGCCACTTTAGGCAATGGTTATAGCCGTCCTACCATTTTGATGGGTCACGATGCCACTATGGAATTGGGTAACAGGCTTACCATCTGGCCGGAAGGAGGGTCTACAAAGTACGGGGAATTAATTGAAGCAGAAAAGATGAACCCAAGGGTGCCAATTTATAGTTACGACCCCGGAGCTTCAGTACCCGATGCCGTCTCATCAGCTACTTCTCAATATTTTGCAGACAAGGGTCTAATGTGGACCTATATTAATGGTAGGCGTGTAGATTCTACCTTCCTTCATTTGAGAGAATGGTTAAGTGCTACCCGAAACGGAGGTACTCTGAGTTGTGGAATTAAAGAAGGTTTTGATGAAGCAATTACCGCGCATATGGCTGGATTATCTTATAAGCTGGGAAGAAGAATAGACTGGGATCCTGTTAATGAACAGATAGTACCCATTGAAGGAGTTGATTTTGATGAGGTGTTACTTTCGGGGATGAATACCTGATATAGAACTAACACATAAGTCAAAAAAACCTGGAAAAAAGGACAGGTTCTAATATTAGAACCTGTCCTTTTTTTATAGAAAAATATGAGATAAAGCCTTAATAACAAGGTGTTCAACCATCATTTAAAACCTGATAAATGTCATAGAAAACGGTAGTGATTTAACTTAATTTTAAGTATTAAAAACTAAGTATCATGCAAGTCAAAAAGAATCCAAACGTTGATCTGAATAGAAACAGTGGATTGTACTTTGTTATTGGTCTGACTGTTGTTCTATTCTTAACCTGGAGGGCTTTGGAATATAAGTCGTATCCAAAAGACGATATTACCGTAGAGATCGCGGAAGCTGTGGATGATCTCAAAGAAGATGTTCCAATTACCGAAGCCATAAAAACTCCACCTCCACCTGCACCCCCAGCCGCACCGGAGGTGATCGAAGTGGTTGAGGATACCGAGGAGATTGAGGAAACTATAATTGAAAGTACAGAAACCAGTCAGGATGCCGTAATTGATGATGGCATAGACGTGAGCGATGTTGAGGTTGGAGAAGAAGAAGAAGAGATATCTGTACCCTTTGCCGTTATTGAAAATGTACCTGTATTTCCTGGATGTGAAGGAGCATCAACCAATGAGGAACGCAAGGCTTGTTTCCAGGCAAAAATACAGGAACACATTAGAAAAGAGTTTACCTATCCTAAAAGTGCCCTCGAACTGGGGATAAAAGGACGTGTATTTGTACAATTCGAAATTAACTCTAAGGGACATATTGCTGGCATCAGGACCAGGGGTCCGGATAAACTTTTAGAAAAAGAAGCTCATAGGATTGTAGCCTCTCTGCCAAATATGAAACCAGGAATGCAAAGGGGAAAGGCAGTTAAAGTTCCTTATAGTATACCGATTAACTTCATGATACAATGACCATTAAAATTGGAAGTTAGTTTGAATAGGGCCTGGAAACGGGCCCTATTTTTTTCCTCTAAGAAAAATTCTTTTATACCTCAACAGTTTTTTTAGGGAGTTGATATGTTTGCTTCTTCAATCCAAACAAAGGATGCAACCATCGAAGCCTTAGAATTATCAGGTCATAAATTATCCAGCAAAGTAAGAACGTACCCAGTGAAAGAATCAAGAATTTGGGGATAAACGGCAAGGCTAAATCCTTAAGGTAATAACCAATAGCAACGGTGAGGGTTTGATGGAGAATATAAAAAGGGTACACAGCCCTATTGGCATAAGCTAGCCACTTGCTCGGTTTGTTTTTGTAACTGGCCGCAAACCCCATGATCACCAAGATCCATGACCAGAAATTTATTACGGCTACCAGGGCTTCGGTAAAATGAATATAAATATTGTCTTCCTGGGTCCATATCAAAACCAGGGTCGTAAAGGAAATAATTCCAATACCCAGAGCCCATTGTTTAATCTTGTCCAGGGTTGCCCAGAATACTTCTCCGGCAGAGATCAGCAAAAATCCGTAAAAGAAGAGAATAAGGAAATTGGTAAATGTAAACCAGTCGTCTACCAAGGCGTGGGTAACCGGAAAAAAAGGTTCAACAAGGGCCTCAACGAAATAGAGGGGAATAACAAATAAATAAATTTTCCAGGGTTTGCGTAGCATGGACCTTACCATCTTCAGAAATCGGTTTTCCGGATGTTTCCTGAAGTAAAGGAATACAGGGGCCAATAAAACCGAATACACCAGGAGATAGGGTAAAAACCACAGGTGGTGCCAACTAATATTTCCTTCCGGATAGACTCCTGTATAAGCTACAGTACTAAAAAAGTGGAGTAGGCTACCGTCAAATTGCTGGTTGGCCAGACGCTCAAAGTATACTTGAGGGGGTACAATTAACAGCATTCCAAAAAGAAGTGGGATCCCTAGGCGTTTGTTCCGCTCCCAAACAAACTGTAATCCTGATCGGAAGGAAAGGGCATAGTAGGTCCCAATTCCGGAGATCACAAAGAGGATATGTAGTCGCCATCTATTGATAAAGGCCATTGGCCATTCGAGCAGGGGATACAATTCCTCGTTTTTTACATGCCACCCCCAGCTCACAAAAAACATTCCAACATGATACAAGATCAGTAATCCAAATACCATTACCCGCAACCAATCGAGATCATACCTGCGAATTTTCTTTGCTTCCATCAATTATAGTTCTTTGTTGAGGTCAAAGTTGGAGGAGATTCAT
>CBDUAW010000259.1:0-4109 GCA_965365215.1 uncultured Eudoraea sp.
TTGAACAAATCGTTGAAGAATAGGGAAACTTAGCCCCTTCGGAAATATCATTCTTTTATATTTGCAAAAGATCAATACCAAATGCCACAAAAACCGTCTATTCCAAAAGGTACGCGCGACTTTTCACCATCTGAGGTAGTGCGGCGTAACTACATAATCGGAATTATTAAAAAACATTTTACCTCCTTCGGATTTTTGCCGATAGAAACTCCGTCAATGGAGAATTATGATACCCTGATGGGGAAATACGGGGAGGAAGGGGATAGGCTGATATTCAAGATCCTCAATTCAGGAGACTTTATAAGGAAGGTAGACGATGTTACCTATAGTTCTAAAAATTCCAAATCGCTCACCCCGAAGATTTCGGACAAGGCCTTGCGTTATGATCTCACCGTGCCCTTTGCACGCTATGTGGTAATGCACCAGAATGAGATCGATTTTCCTTTTAAAAGATATCAACTTCAACCTGTATGGAGGGCAGACAGGCCGCAAAAAGGTCGTTTCAGGGAATTCTATCAATGCGATGCCGATGTGGTGGGCCCCAAGTCCATGCTACAGGAAATAGAATTAATACAACTTTATGATGGCGTTTTTTCAGATCTTAGGCTGGAGGGGGTAACCCTTCGACTAAACCACCGAAAGGTACTTTCCGGTATTGCGGAAACCATAGGTGCTCAATACCAGCTGGTAGATTTCACAGTGGCGCTAGACAAGCTCGATAAAATTGGACAAGCCGGTGTCATTGCCGAAATGATTGAAAAAGGGATTTCTGAACAGGCCATTGAAAAGGCGAGACCGCTTTTCTCTATTAAAGGCAGCTATCAGGAGCAATTGCAACAATTACGGTCATTTCTTCAGGATTCAGAAGTCGGCCTGGAAGGCGTAGATGAATTATCTTTTATTATGGAAACCCTTCATTCAATGGGGTTGAAATCTATTGATATTACTTTGGAAGTGACGCTTGCAAGAGGCCTGAATTATTATACAGGGACTATCATGGAAGTGGCTGCACCGGAAGGGGTAGACATGGGTTCCATCGGCGGTGGTGGCCGTTATGACGACCTTACAGGAATATTTGGCCTCAAAGGAGTTAGCGGAGTAGGGATCTCTTTTGGCCTGGATCGTATTTATCTGGTACTGGAGGAGTTGGACTTATTTCCGGAGGCACTGGACCAGACTCTGGATATACTCTGTGTTAATTTTGGCGAGAAGGAGGCAATGAAATCACTGGAACTTCTTGGAATTTTCAGAGATCATGGACTTAAAGCTGATCTGTACCCAACCAATACCAAAATGCAGAAGCAGATGAAATATGCCAACAACCGCAAAGTACCATATGTGGTGCTGATAGGAGAACAGGAATTGTCTAATGGCACCTTTGTTGTTAAGAATATGGCTAAAGGATCACAGGAAACCTATCCTTTAGACCGCCCGGAAGAATTTCTTAAATCCCTATAACCTTTCCTTAATGGCCCTGATAACCGCTGCATAATACGCTGTTGTATGCGGTACGTATACAGAAGGATTGGCTAATCCCCAAACCTCCTCCGCAAATTGCATGAGGGGCATCCACTTAAGGTTTTCCACTTCACTTTCCTGTTTAACCAGCATTTTGGAAGGGCTTTTTAGTTTGTACAGATAACAGTGATGAAATTCATAATCCTTGAGATCTTCCCGATGTTGATGCATTGATTTGAACACGCCAATTTTTTCCAACGATTCCGGATTAATACTAAGGCCAATCTCCTCTGCAACTTCACGAATAGCCGCAGTTTTTAGATCTTCTCCGCTTCCCACATGGCCGGCCACAGATACATCCCAGAGCATGGGGAAAGTTTCCTTAGCCTTCCCGCGTTGTTGTAGTAGTACACGGCCGTCTTCCGTATAGCACCAAATATGAACCGTAGGGTGAAATAAGCCTTCGCGATGGGCAACAGATCTAAGCGCTTGCTGTCCGGTATACTGGCCTTCTGCATCAAGCAGGTCTATCATTTCATCTGCCATTCCAAACCGGATTTTTAGAATTTTATTGATAATCAACTAATTCCGTAGAACTAGTCGAAGTAGCTAAAGGTTTCGCCTGATTTTATGGTTAACAAGGTCTCGTATATTAGCCTGATAACATTTTCCACATCTTCTTTATGCACCGTCTCAACGGTAGTATGCATATATCTGAGCGGTAAGGAAATAAGGGCTGAGGCCACGCCTCCGTTACTATAGGCAAAAGCATCAGTATCCGTGCCAGTAGAGCGAGATGCAGCCATTCGCTGAAACGGTATTTTCTTAGTTTCCGCGGTCTCAATGATTCGCTCCCTCAGCTTATTTTGCACTGCTGGGGCGTAAGAAATCACCGGTCCGGCACCCATTTCTGTATGCCCTTGTTTCTTTTTATTGATCATAGGGGTGGTGGTATCGTGGCAAACATCCGTAATAATGGCAGCATTTGGTTTTATAGTTTGCGTTATCATCTCTGCCCCGCGCAAACCAATTTCTTCCTGTACGGAATTGGTGATATAGAGCCCAAAGGGTAGTTTAACCTTATTCTCGTGCAGGAGTCGCGCAACTTCCGCGATCATAAAACCACCGGCTCGGTTATCGATAGCACGACATACAAATTTGTCTTTGTTAAGGATATGGAATTCATCGGGATAGGTTATCACGCAACCCACATGCACTCCCATTTTCTCAACCTCTTTTTTGTCTTTGGCCCCGATATCGATAAAAATATTATCCAGCTTTGGAGGTTCTTCTTTACCCTTATCACGGGTGTGAATAGCCGGCCAGCCAAATATCCCTTTAACAACGCCATTTTTGGTGTGGATGTTTACCCACTTGGAAGGGGCTATCTGGTGATCACTTCCTCCATTTCTGATGACATAGATAATGCCTTCGTCTGTTATATAGTTTACGTACCAGGAAATTTCATCAGAATGGCCTTCAATTACGACCTTGTATTCGGCTTCAGGATTAATTACCCCTACTGCGGTTCCATAGGTATCCGTAATAAAGGTATCCACATAAGGTTTGAGATAGTCCATCCATATTTTCTGTCCTTCCCATTCATAGCCGGTGGGGGATGCATTATTTAGATATTTTTCAAAAAAATCGAGCGATTTTTTATTGATAATTTTAGTCTTACTCATGAATTTGTGATTTGAGTACAAACTTAACAATATTCACTTTTATTTAGTAATGCTGTATTGGGTTTATGATTAATTTTGGGATGTCCTAAGCGCAGACTGAAGTATGAAAGGTATTTGGTTATTTATCGGAATGGTATTAGTGTCCTTCTCGGCAAAGGCTCAGATTCCTGAAGAACCTCTAGATTCCATAGCCGAAATGTTGATTATTGTTGAGGGAGATTCACTTTTCAGAAGTTCCATATCCCTTGATGAGGTATATATTTTTGGGAAGCTCGATTTTGATTCCTACAAAGATAAGTTGCGATACTATATTCTGAAGCGCAAGACTATGAAGGTTTATCCCTACGCTAAGCTTGCGTCAGAAAGATTGGTAGAGCTCAATGAGCGCTTGGCAACTATCAAATCTAAAAGGAAACGGAAAAAGTACACCAAAAAGGTTCAGAAGTATATTGAAGGGGAGTTTTCGGACGAATTAAAAAAGTTAACCAGAACGGAAGGACAGATTTTAGTGAAGTTGATATACAGGCAAACCGGTAATACGGCTTTTGGTCTGGTAAAGGAGTTACGCAGCGGATGGCGTGCATTCTGGTATAATACTACGGCAAAAATGTTCAAGATTAGTATCAAGGAAGAGTATCACCCGGAGAGTGTGCATGAGGATTACCTCATAGAGGATATTTTGCAAAGGGCTTTTGCTGCAAATCAATTGGAAAGACAGGAGTCTGTACTTGATTATGATTATGCCTCCCTGACCAATAAATGGAGCAAAATGGAAAAGCAAAAAAAATAGTTGCAGGAAACTCAAAAATCCATTAACTTTAAAAGCCTTTTTTGGATAATATTTTAGGACAAGAAACTCGTTTCTAGCGGGTTAATTTTTGGGTAGAAAAAAAAGTCTTAAAAATAACCGAATTTTTATTTTTAATTAAAAAAAGTCCTCTATATTTGCACCCGCTTTACGAGGGA
>CBDUAW010000260.1:0-4094 GCA_965365215.1 uncultured Eudoraea sp.
TAGAGGCACCACCATTTTTACCAAAGGTAATAACGGCAAATACGAGTTGCGCTTTATGGACAAGATCCTGGGGAGAAAAATGGGCGTTAGGAGACCCCTAAGTGTTATTGAGAAAAACAAATTTGTTAAGGGACGCCGGAAACAGAACGAACTAGCCCTGGAACTAGATATTACCAATTTCAATCGCGAAAAATACGAACTGGTTGTCTTTAATTCGGAGATAATCAGCAAGGAAGAATTTTCCGGGGTCATTGAAAATGAAGATGTAAAAGCCACCTATCTATCCGAATATGATCCGGAATTCTGGAAAGGTTTTGATATAATGGAACCCAATGAGGCCATTCGAAACTTTAGTGTTTTGAGCAAGTAGTACATCAGCAGACAGTAAACTTTTTCATAATTGCCCTATCTTTAATGGGATTACAATAGTTCAACTGCTTATCCGCACCTTGTATAAACATAACCGTTTGCTTGTACTAAGTACAGGCATCCTCTTGATCTTCGCCTTCCTTATCTTTTTTTATACGGCTGAGAGTTATGATTACATTGAGGCCCTTTCCTACACCATAAGAGATGCCTTTGGATATTTTTATCTCTATTTGGGACTAGGAAGTGTTTTGCTATTGGTGATAATTGCTCTTTCTCCGCTGGGTAATTTACGATTGGGAAAGAAAAATGACAAACCGGAACATTCCCTCTGGTCCTGGATAGCGATGTTATACAGCGCCGGAATGGGTGCCGGAATTTTGCTCAGGGCCGTACAGGAACCGGTGTACATGATGCAAAATCCACCTTTCCAATCTAATACCTCCACGGAGATCCTGGCTTTGGAATTTACTTTCTACCAATGGGGATTTACCCCCTGGGCCTTCTATGGTCTATTTGCCATGGTAATAGGGTATGCCTTGTTCGTAAAGAACAAAAAGGCACGAGCCAGTGCCGTTATAGAAGACACTTTTAAGTCTCGCTGGGCAAGAGGGGGCATTGATGTCATGATTATCCTTACCACCGTTTTTGGCGTAATAGCTGCGATTGGCTTGGGTACCACCCAAATTACGGGAGGGCTAAATCACTTAAATGATACCAATTTTGGTCTTGGCCTTTCTTTGCTCCTAGCCCTGTTAATTTCCCTGCTTGCTTTTATTTCTGTTTGGAGGGGAGTTAACAAAGGAATAAAGATCCTATCCAAACTAAATATTATAGTAACCCTGTGCCTGCTCATTTTCGTTTTTATATCCGGGGATGTTGGTAATATACTGTGGTCCTTTTTAAAGGCGAGTGCTTATTATATGATCGACTTTGTTCCCATGAGTATTGCACATGGAACTTACGATCCTGGCGTTGGTTTTTTAACAGACTGGACCTTCTATTATTGGGCATTCTGGCTTGCCTGGGCACCTTTTACCGGAATTTTTATAGCCAGGATTTCTAGGGGAAGACGTTTGAGGGAGTTGTTGCTTGGGGTTATGATTATCCCTTCTTTCGGCACCTTTTTCTGGTTTAGTGTATTTGGTACTTCGGCCTTTGATATCATTACAGGCTGGGGAGACTACCAGAATGAATTCGATAATGTGTTTACCTCTATTTTTATTTTTTTTGAAAGCTACCCCTATCCTTTTTTCTACAATTTGGTCACTATTTTTCTGCTGATCAGTTTTTTAGTAACCTCCGTAGATTCTGCTGTTCTGGTCTTAAGTATGTTTACAGATAAAGGCCGCAAAAATCCGAGAAGGCAACACAGATTAATTTGGTCCCTACTGATCTTGTTAGCCACCCTGGCTATACTATTGCTTGGATTCTCAAAGCCGGATATAGATGTTTTAACGGCAATTCAAAAATTACTGATCATTACTTCCTTACCCCTCGCTTTATTCATGCTGGTAATGATCCCCGTTTTTTTCCTTCAGGTACGCAGTAAATGATCTATTTTCTTTTAGGCAGAAAAACCTCAGCCATCATACAGCGCGCACTTCCTCCTCCGCAGGTTTCAATTGTATTTAAGGGACTGTGTAATATAGGATTATAGCCCTCTAATTTTGTAAGTTGTTTTTCGTTAAGACTATTATAGGCTGCAGTACTCATAACCAGATAGCGCTGCTCCCCCTCGCCATAGACCTGTAGCATATTGCCGGCGAACTGATGCATTTGTTCTTCCGAAATGGAGATAATCTCCTTCCCATCGTTTTCAAGATGACGGATTACATTTTTTCTTTCGGCCTTATCATCAATTGTGTCAAGGCAAACAACAGCATATTCTTCTGCAACGCACATCATCACATTAGTGTGGTATATGGGCAGCCTTTCCCCATTTACCGTTTGGTTAGCAGTAAAAATTACCGGCGTACAATCAAAATCCTCGCAGAATTCAATAAGTAATTCCTCATGTGCTCTTTCAGACAAAGCACAATATACTTTTTGATTTTCACGGTCCATTATGATACTCCCCGTCCCTTCCAGGAACAATCCCTCTTCTTCTGCAGAGGTATAGTCTATTAGCTGTTCAATATGGAAACCTTCGTTCTCAAGAATATCGAGCAGATCGTCCCTGCGTTCTTTTCTTCGATTCTCCGCAAACATCGGGTATACTACCACAGTGCCATTTCTGTGAAAAGAGATCCAGTTGTTTGGAAAAATAGAATCGGGTGTATCCCTTTCTAAGCGATCATCTACGGTAATCACCTGTATCCCCTTTTCCCTTAAAACACTGACAAAGGCATCAAATTCCCTTTGGGCTTTTTTATTTATGGTTTCGGCCCCTAGCTCCATTTCTTCCATAAAATAATTATTCACGGCAGTTTGTTCGTTCATTCGAAAATTAACCGGTCTAATCATCAAAATGGTATTGGTAATCTGCTTCATATGCCATGTAAAAAACTGGATGTAAAAGTAAGAATTTGGCAATCATTTAGGACTATATTTTTAGATGGAAATAGATACTTTTTTAGAATAATTCTTTAAAGCAAAGCACTTATGAGTGTGCGGTAAACCTCTTATCCCAATTTATCCAATTCCCAGACTTCAAAACTTCTTACCATAAGAGGTAAAAGCCATGGCCTAATTTAATTTCCTACATCTTTAAGAACAGTTTTTTTATTTTTGAACTTTTTGTGTTATGTTCGAACCTTGGATTGTTCTTGTAGGAGAATCCTTATAAATTTTAGCTTTCAATTCTAACCCCCATCCTATCTGTTCATATCTTAAGTGCAAAATAAAATACCTCAAAACCAAAAATTACAATGGATTTAAAAAACAATCTTCGCACAGAAACCGGATGGGAAATCATAGAGAAATCCTTTAGCGAAGAGCAATTGGTGACCACAGGCAGCAATTTTATGATAGGAAATGGCTATTTGGGTTACCGTGGAACTTTTGAAGAATGGAGCGCTGATGAATATGTGGCCTGCATTGTTACCGATACCTGGGATCAGGCCGAGGGCAGCCGGTGGAGCGAGCTCTGCAATATCCCCAATGGTTTGTTTACCCAGCTCTATGTTGATGATGAACTGCTGACCGTTTTTGATGGTAAATCTTCCCAATACCACAGGGAACTGAACCTTAAATACGGGGTCAATAAAAGAAAAATGCGCTGGACCTCAGGAACCGGCAAGGAAATCGACCTTGAAGTTGAGAAATTTGCGAGTCACGCAAATCACCACCTTCTTGCCATGAATTATCAGTTCAAAGCAAATAAAGAAGGCTCGTATAAAATTATTACCGGGATAGACGGAGTAGTCTGGAGTATTAATGGAGAACACTTTGGTGCTTACAATCCAATAGAAAAAGATGAGATCATCGGTTTAGAATTAACCACACAGGAATTGGGCACTTCCATATTTGTACTCGAGGGACTGAAAATTGAAGGTAAAAAACCAGTGTCGCAGACCCTGATCAAAGAAGGAAAAAGGCAGCTTCGGGAATTGATCTTTGATTTGGAACCTGGAGATAAGGTGGTTCTGCAAAAAGTGGTCGCAATAACGCACGATAATGAACTATCAAATCCTGGAGATACAGGTTTTACCGAACTTTCTGATGCACTTTCCTTGGGATACAATGGGATGATGAAAAGGCATAAGGAACACTGGGAAAATTTCTGG
>CBDUAW010000261.1:0-4081 GCA_965365215.1 uncultured Eudoraea sp.
AAGGAACCTTTGATCTCCCTAAGGAAAACACTTTTGAATTCAGGTATTTGGTAGACGGGAACTATATTAATGATGCGGAAGCAGATCGTTACCAGTGGAATGACTTCGCCGGAACGGAAAATGCAGTATTGGAGGTATAGCAAAAAAAGGTAATTGTATTAACCGGAACAGGCCCTGGCCTGTTCCGGTTTTTTATTCGATGATCTCAACCCCTTTCCAAAAGGCAATCCTACCCTTAATTCCTTTGGCCAATTCACTAACCTTCGGATAATACCAGGCTGCATCCAGATTGGTTTCCCCGTTGACCTCCAGATGATAGTACGATGCTTTTCCTTTCCATGGGCAGATGGTATGGGTATCACTTGGTTTAAAATATTCTTTATGAATGCTATCAGCGGGAAAATAATGATTGTTTTCCACAACTACAGTTTCATTGCTCTCGGCAATGACCTGCTTGTTCCAAAGGGCTTTCATGCTTTCTTTTTTAGGATGTAATTCTTAAAATAGTTTTGT
Organism: uncultured Eudoraea sp.; assembly: GCA_965365215.1. Lineage (GTDB taxonomy): Bacteria > Bacteroidota > Bacteroidia > Flavobacteriales > Flavobacteriaceae > Lentiprolixibacter. The sequence goes on from CBDUAW010000261.1 coordinate 514, forward strand.
GCATCAGAATATGCTGCGGTCATCTGTAAGCCGGCCTTGGCAGTTAACCACTGCACTACTTCAGTATCGTATTTTTGACTTATTTCAGTATGTATGGTCTCCCAGGGTTCAAACATAATTTCGGTTTGCAGTGAATCTAAAAAAACCCTTTGCTTTTCTTTGGAAACGAGATAACTTTTTGCAGTTCCGGATTCTGGATCATACACCTCCCAATGAATAAACTTGTCAAGCTCAAAATTTCCTCCTAATTCCTTGTTAATCCGAACCAATAGGTTTTTGTTGAAGGCTTCTGTAATTCCCGCAGGATCATTGTAGGCATCCAATATTAGCTGCGGGTGTTTTTTCTGATCGAAGCCTATAAAAAGAATATCATCTTCAGACATCAGTTCTTGTATCTGTACCAGAAATTCCACGGCCTGTGGATGCAGGAGGTTTCCAATGTTGGAGCCAAGAAAAAGAATTACCTTCTTTTCTTCCTGCATGCTGCAAAGATCTTCCAAGCTCTCAAAATATGTTCCCTGTATCGGAATTAAATTTATTTGAGGGAGGTCTTTGATAATATTTTTACGAAGAATTTCAAGGGCATTTTCACTGATATCAATTGGCATATATCGAAATGGAATTTCGTTTTGAAGCAATTCCTGTAAAATTATTTTAGTTTTGGACCCATCCCCGGCACCCAATTCGATTAAATTAAAGGGTTTGCCACCTTCCGAAAAATTGTTCGCGATATCATTCTTATAGGTTTCCAGAATAGCAAACTCGCTATTGGTCAAATAATATTCCGGCATGGCCATAATACGCTGGAAGAGTTCATCACCATTGATATCGTAGATGTATTTTGAGGATAAGAATTTTGGAAAAGCTCTCAGTCCCTCGAAAACATCTTTTGCAAACGGACTATCAAAGATTACTTGGTTTTTTTCTTGCATAGGGTTTTTGTAGCGTTTACCTGGCTAACCTTAATCCGGTATATTGCCATCTTTCATCGGGGTGAAAGAAATTTCGGTAACTAGGTCTGCTGTGATCAGGGGGGGTAGCAACCGAGCTTCCTCTTAAGACTTTCTGATTCACCATGAATTTGCCGTTATACTCTCCCAGAGCACCTTTGGCTTTTTTGAATCTGGGGTAGGGAAGATAGGCACTTTCTGTCCATTCCCATCGCGCACCCCAATTAAAAAATTCCTGTGAGGCTTCCCATTCAAATTCTGTTGGTAACCTACACCCTCTCCATTGTGCGAATGCAAAGGCTTCAAAATAAGAGAGGTGGGTTACGCCGGCCTCAAGGGGTAATTTTTGGAGGCCTTTCAGGGTATAGCAATGCCAAATTCCATCTATGAGATGCCAATACAGTGGTGCTTTTATCTCATTTTTATTTACCCAGTCCCATCCTTCCGCGTGCCAATATTCAAATTTTTTATAACCGCCGGCCATTATAAATTCAAGGTATTCTGCATTGGTTGTAAGTCTGTCGGCAATCTCGAAGGATTCCAGGAATACCTTATGCCTTCCCAGTTCATTGTCAAAGCAAAAGCTCTCTCCAAAATGTCCTATCTCATAAATCCCCTCAGGGATTTCGATCCAATTTTGCGCTTCTCTAAGCTCCTCGTATTCCTCAGGCTTGTCTGAATATACCGGGAAAAGAGGATTATGTCCCAAGATGTATTTGATGTCTGTGCGTAATAGTTCCTGATGCTGCATCTCATGATGAATCCCGATTTCGAGCAACTGATAAAGTTGTATTGAGGGCTCTTTTCCGAACAGTTTACGAATATGGTCAGACACATAATCCCTGTACTGGTATACTATATCTACGGATGGTCTGGACATATTGCCACGGTCTGTGCGTATAACTCTGGCTCCAATTGTTTCGTAGTAGCTGTTAAAGATATACGAGAATTCACTATCAAATTCTTTGTATTCCTTTAAGTATGGTTTCAATATGAATTCCTCGAAGAACCAACTGGTATGCCCTAAATGCCATTTTGGTGGGGAGACCTGTTCCACTGGTTGTACCACATAGTCTTCAATCTCCAGGGGAGCACAAATTGTCTCTGACCGTTTTCTAGTTCCCAGGAATAAATCGAGGATGGATTTCGTAAGCAACATAGGAAGTTTTTGCTTAAAGATAGGGATAATGATCAAAAACCCGAACCCCGGTGCTATCACTTCAGATATTCAACTGGCTTATAATCAGGAGCCATCCCGGTATTGTTTTTCAGATCTTGATTGAAAATTTAACCTGAAAAAGAAATGGAGTGGCTTATTTGTGTTTATACTGCCACAGCCCCTTTTATATGAGGGTGGGGATCGTAATTGAGCAAGGTAAAATCCTCGAATTTAAATTCAAAAATATCCTTTACTTCAGGATTCAGGACCATTTGTGGCAGGGGTCTGGGTTCCCTGCTCAATTGCAACTCTATCTGATCCATGTGGTTGTTATAGATATGCGCATCCCCAAAAGTGTGGATGAACTCACCAGGTTCATATCCACATACCTGAGCCATCATTAGAGTGAAAAGAGCATAAGAAGCAATATTAAAGGGGACCCCTAAAAAAATATCGGCACTTCGCTGGTACAATTGACAGGACAATTTTCCATTAGCTACATAAAATTGGAAAAATGCATGACATGGGGGTAATGCTGCCTTGCCATTGGCCACATTCTCTGCGAATGATTTTGAAGTATCGGGCAAAACGCTGGGGTTCCAGGCGGAGACAATCATCCGGCGGCTATCGGGCTTGTTTTTTAAACTGTGAATTACCTCCTTGATCTGATCTATTCCTTCCCCGGCCCAATTTCTCCATTGGTAGCCATAAACCGGTCCCAAATCTCCTTCATCATTAGCCCATTCATTCCATATTCGCACCCCATTCTCCTGAAGGTATGCAATATTGGTTTCGCCCTTAAGGAACCATAGCAGTTCATGGATAATTGATTTAAGATGAAGTTTTTTGGTAGTGACCATTGGAAAACCTTCACTGAGGTCAAACCGCATCTGGTATCCAAAAACACTGCGCGTTCCCGTACCGGTTCTATCGGATTTCGCGTGCCCTTCCTTCAATACATGTTTAAGTAAATCGTGGTATTGTCTCATAAAGCAAATCTATCAATTGGCAAGGGTGAAATTACACATTGTATCAAAAAATTTATTGGTATACAAGGGATAATTTTTCAATATTTATCAACGACAGCAAAGTTTTAACCGAGGATCATACCGGCAATGGTGGCAGATAATAAGGAGGCTACAGTGCCCCCTAAAACCGCTTTCAATCCAAATTCGGACAAGGTTTTGCGCTGCCCCGGGGCCAAAGATCCAATTCCTCCTATCTGAATTCCAATCGAGGCAAAATTCGCAAACCCACAAAGCATGTATGTTGCCATGATAACAGACTTATTAAAGGCAAAACGCGGAACTGATGCCAGGTCTTTCAGCTCTGCTAACTGAATATAGCCTACAAATTCACTTGCGGCCAGTTTAATACCCAACAATTGACCCATAAGCATAATATCCTCAGTATTTACCCCAATAAGCCACATCAAAGGGGCAAATATCACCCCTAAAAT
>CBDUAW010000262.1:0-4071 GCA_965365215.1 uncultured Eudoraea sp.
GAAAAGACAACAGCAGCGAGAAATTACTTTCCCCTTCACTATTTTTGAATATGGGAGCCTGATATAGCGTAGCCTCCGCAAATTTAAACCGTCTTGATTTTACCTTGGTAGGCAAACCCCTGCTGTAAATGCCGTATTCATAATCCAGATTGAGCCTTCTGTCCGCCAATTCCTGATTGAGCAACAACTCGATCTCCTGTCTGGAAATCCGATTGTGGATCGGTATTTTTTCTGCATATTCCCTATAAACATCATCAAAGACCGCTTTGTCGATTGTGGAAAGCCCACCAACTTTCTCAAGTTTTTGAATGGGGTTTAACTTATACTGCTTTCCATCCAGGCCGTAGTCTTCCTTAAAAATTGTCTTTGTGCGTTTACTGGTTACATTCCTGATGATTGTGGTATCTGTACTGTCAACATTGTCAAAGAACGTGGAGGCGATATTGTAATTTTCCTCCAGAATACCATGAGAATAAAAAAGGATCTCATTGGAATTCAAATCACGATCAATAAAAAAGATATTGCTGAGTTGAGAACTTTTGAACTCCCCTACGCTGTCTTTCAGCTTCAGAAAACGCTCTGAGTAATCGTTGATCTCTCTTTTCTCAATCTTATCGGTAACCTTGCTCAGGACCTCTGAGACCATATTTGAGAATTGCTCCTCCTTATCTTCTACGGAACTTTTGATCCAATATAACTGCACAGAGATGATCCCAACAAGAGACAGGCTCATCAAAATGACCAAAAGAACAAACAATCTCTTATTCATCGTCGTGGTAAAATTAAAAATTTAACATTTAGGGGGTCACTTGTTTAACCTAACCTTAACAAAAATGTTAAAATCCTGCTATATCCGATAATTTAAGGAGTTCCCTGTGAATTGTTTTGACCTGTTCCCTGGTTGTTTCCAGGTCCAGATTATCGATAACATAGTCCGACAAGCCTGCTTTACGTTCATCCTCCCATTGTTGTTCCATCCTATTCAAGATTTGCTGTCTTGTACTATTATCACGGCCCATTATTCGTTCTATGCGCATCTCTTTGGGCGCTCTCACCAAAATCATTTTATGATATTGCGAATACGAACCGTTTTCAAAGAGTATGGCCGCTTCCTGGATCACATAGGGAGCCTTCTGAGATCTGACCCATTCTTTGAAGTGTTCCCTGACCGCAGGGTGCACTATTGCGTTTAGGGCCCCCAGCAATTTTCGGTCTGCAAATACTTTTTCGGCAACGAAAGTTCTTTGCAACGCTCCCTTTTGGTAGGCTTCATGGCCTAGTAAAGCACTGATGGCTTCTTTTAAGGCAGGAGCAGTATTCATTAGTTTCTTAGCTTCTGAATCACTATCGTAAACGGGAACACCCAAGGCCTTAAACATCTTGCTCACCGTTGTTTTTCCGCTTCCTATACCCCCGGTAAGCCCAACTAACATCATTGCCTGATTAGAATAAATTCGACCTGGTCTTGTAAGAGCTGAGCATTTTGAACCTGCTCCGGTTTTTGTACCAGAACAACCCTTAAATACGTAAGTCCGTCCTTAATATCCTCGTAGTCTGCATTCAGGATAAACTGCGATGCTTCCAGGTTCTTTAATTGTTCTATTTCGCCTCTGCACAATACTGAAATTGCGCTGGGAAAAGTCCTAACCTCAGTGTTTTCAGGTAAATTGATTACACTAACAGGAACTTCAATTATTTTTTCAGAAAATCGATATACTTCCCCTTCGATAATTATTGAAGATGGATTGTATTCTACCCCTTCTGCTCCTTGGTCTTTTATTAGTTTCAACTCTCTGGAAAAATCATCTGCTACTTCCGAAATGGTTATTTCTGCTGTATTCACTTCTTCTATTTTATCTAAAAACTTTTCGGGGCCTCTAATTACTATACTATCTGGACTTAATTTAATGCTACCCTTTAACAGGTAATTTTGCGCCATTTGAAGGTTAATGTTTGCTTTTACCGGTACTTTTTTAATCCCTAACTGAAACAAATTGAAGTATATGGTATCTGTGTCCACATTCAGAAGGGTAATGGATCCAGGTAGCTGCTGTTCTAGTTGCCGTTGATAGTTTTCTGCCGTAATAAAATACCGGTTTCCCAATTTCCGGACAGTTGATAAATCTATCTCAATTTGCTTACTGTCAAAATTGGATCCTAAAAGCTGAAAACCACTGGTTCTTATTTGCGTATTAATGGTATTCTTAGAAACCCCGGTTAATAGCAGACTATCCGGTACTGCAGTAAACACCAATTCGTAGATAGCCCTTTCTGTGTAGGTCTCAGAAAGTTTGCTAATGAGCCAGATGAGGAAAGAACAAAACAGAAATGCCAGAAAGATTTGCACTTTCCGCTTATTCAATCCATTTTTTGTTTTGACTTTCACAACTTAGGTTTAAAAAAAAGCCTTGGAAATAATTGCTGGGGTTCCTTCCCGCTAAAATTAACCAAGAAAGTTGACTTTAAAAAACCGTATCCGTATGCGGTAAATTGCACAAGTATGGCCCAGATGGACATACCTGCAACCATAAGGTGTTTATTTTTAATTAGGCTGTCTACAAAAACAAGAACAAAGTAAGCAAGATATATCCATAGCAGCCAATAAATTCCTAAGATAGCGAGGACACAAGAGATAAGCAATCCCAACATAAAAAGGCTCGGAAACCAATAGCTGATCTTGGATGATCCCGGATGCCATTTGTTCAAGATAGGACGCACCTTCCCAAACTTTTTAACCTGTTGAAAAAACTTAACAAAATCTATCCGACGCTTGTGAAACACTACTGCTTCTTTGATCAATTTGGTTTGATAGCCCTTACGCCAAAGTCGAAGACTCAAATCCGGATCTTCCCCCGGGTGAATGTTCCCAAACCCCCCTGTTGCTTCAAAGGCCTCCCTGGAAAGGCCCATATTAAAACTTCTGGGTTGAAACTTGTCGACAGATTTAGCGCCCCCTCTCAACCCCCCTGTAGTCCAGAAGGAGGTCATGGCATGGTTTATTGCCTTTTGCCTGATGGTAAATGATGGATGCGCTGCATCAGGACCTCCAAAACCATCTGTATATTTCTTTTCCAGGGATGCGTGTACCAGGCTCAGGTAATTTGGGGGTAGAAGGCAGTCAGAATCTAATAAGATATAGTAATTACCCCTTGCGTGCTTCATTCCAAAATTTCTGGAATCTCCCGGCCCTGTATTGTCTTTAAAAAAATAGGTGATGGGAAGCCGCCCTTTGTATTTTGTGAATACCTTTTCAGAGGACAATGTAGAACCGTCTTCTACAAGTATTATTTCCCATTTCCCTTCAAAATTCTGCCTGGAAATACTTTCGAGTAATTCGCCCAGCTCTTCAGGTCTGTTATATACGGGAATAATTATGGAAAAGAAGAGTTTCATTGGGATACAAGCTATTATTGAGTCCTATCCCAGCGGGAAGGGTTTTCAGAGATTCTATTCAGAAAAGTGCTCTATGACTTCCTCACTTACCCCGGTGTTTGAAAAACCACCATCGTGGAACAGATTCTGCATCGTTACTTTTCTGGTAAGGTCTGAAAAAAGCGATACCGTGTAGTCAGCACAATCCTGCGCTGTGGCATTTCCCAACGGGGACATTTTCTCCGCGTATGATATAAAGCCGTCAAATCCTTTTACACCTTTACCTGCTGTTGTAGGTGTGGGTGATTGTGAAATAGTATTTACCCTGACTTTTTTCTCCTTTCCAAAGAAATACCCAAAGCTTCTCGCTACAGACTCCAAATATGGCTTATTATCGGCCATATCGTTATAATCCGGAAATGTTCGCTGCGCAGCCATGTAAGTTAGGGCAACAATACTACCCCATTCGTTCATGGCATCGGCTTTATAAAGACATTGCATTACCTTGTGAAAGGATAGGGCGGAAACATCCCAGCCCTTGGTAGTGAAATCGTATTTCTCATCGGTATAGTGGCGTCCTTTCCGAACATTAACAGACATTCCTATTGAATGAAGTACAAAATCGATTTTGCCCCCAAGTACTTCCATAGCTTTGGCGATCAAATTGTTTAAGTCTTCTTCACTGGTGGCATCGGCAGG
>CBDUAW010000263.1:0-4068 GCA_965365215.1 uncultured Eudoraea sp.
AGTTTATCTCCGTGAAAACCTTTACTCCCGAAGGCCAGATACAGCTCTTTTCTTAATGCCCTGTCGTTACAGTATTTCATAAAGGGCAGATAGCTGGGATAATCCAGCGTAAAAATGTAACCCGACTTATTTCTGGACTGGGCTAGGGTTGCGGCCGCTTCCTTCACACTTTCGGGGAGACCTTTAAGACGAACTTCATCTTCCAGGTGTAGTTCATATTTATTGGTTTCAGCCAGGACATTTTCACCAAATGTTAATTTGAGTTTAGCCAGTGAAGTATCTATCTCACGTAGCCTTTTCTTCCCTGATTCCCCCAGATTAGCGCCATTCCTTGAGAAGTGCTTGTACTTTTTATCAAGCAACATAAACTGTTCTGCAGTCAGTTTTTCCTTTGCGGTAGAAAGGTAAACTTGTTTTACCCTTTCAAAAAGTGCCGTATTCAACGTTATATCATTGCTGAATTCCGTTAGCATAGGGGAGATTTCCTGAGCAAGTTGTTGCAGTTCATCATTGGTGTTTGCCGAATTTAAATTAAAAAAAATGCTGGAAACCCTGTCTAGTTGTTTGCCGCTAAATTCAAGAGCTTCTATGGTGTTCTCAAAACTGGGCTCTGCATCATCAGCTGTGATTTCCTCAATTTCTTCTCTGGCCTTTTGCAGCAATTTTTTAAAAGCGGGTTTGAAATGCTCATTTTTTATACTTTCAAATGGGGCTGCATTGAAAGGCAGCATCAAGGGATTCGTCTCAGACATACCTCCTAATTTTAGCAAATTTTCAGATTATTGGATCAGGAATTCTTTTTTACTTCGGAAGCACCCTTAATCACTTTTTCTTTTAATTGTTCTTTGTATGAAATGATCTTCTCCCTTATTTCGGGTTGTGATGTGCCAATGATCTGGGCAGCGAGTATCCCTGCATTTTTGGCTCCATTTAAAGCTACCGTTGCCACTGGGACGCCGGCCGGCATCTGCAGGATGGAGAGCACGGAATCCCATCCGTCTATGGAGTTACTGCTTTTAACCGGCACACCTATTACCGGTAAAGGAGAGATGGAAGCTACCATTCCGGGCAAATGCGCTGCACCTCCAGCCCCTGCAATGATCACAGAAACCCCATTTTTATGAGCATTCCTGCTAAATTCAAATAGTTTTTCTGGGGTTCGATGAGCAGAAACGATATCTATGTCTACCTCAATAGTAAACTCCTTCAAAATATCTACAGCTTCCTGCATTACAGGCAGGTCACTGGTGCTTCCCATTACAACGGCTACTTTCTTCATATCACTTCGTTAAATGCTTATCACTTTAATGGTTTTTTTTACAACTTCGGCTACTTCCCTGGCCCGGTCTACATCCTTATCGGTAATGGTAACATGACCCATTTTGCGGAAAGGCCTTGTTTCTTTTTTGCCATATATGTGGGGGGTTACCCCATCCATCTGCATTATTTTTTCAATATTCTCGTACTTAACGGGTCCGGTGTGCCCCTCGGCACCTACGAGGTTCACCATTATACCGGCTACTTTACTGGCTGTTTTTCCCAGAGGTAAATCAAGAAGTGCCCTGATATGTTGTTCAAACTGACTGGTGTAGCTGGCTTCAATACTGTAATGACCGCTATTATGGGGCCTTGGTGCCATTTCATTTACCAGGATCTTTTTATCCCAGGTTTGGAAAAGTTCTATCGCTAAGAGGCCAACATGACCAATTTCGCGAGATACCTTTAAGGCCACTTCCGTTGCTTTTTGAGCCATATCATCCGGGATCCTTGCCGGACAAATGACATATTCTACCTGATTGGCCTCAGGATGAAATTCCATTTCAACTACGGGATAAGCCATTACCTCACCTTTAACATTGCGTGCAACTATTACGGCAAGTTCCTTTTCAAAGTCGATAAACTCTTCCGCAATACATTCCAGGTTTGGCAGGTCTTCAAGGTCCTTGATATTTCGAACCACTTTTACTCCTCTCCCGTCATATCCAAATTGTGTGCTTTTCCAGATAAAGGGGAAAGACAAGCCTCCATGTGCTACACTATCCTTTATCTCACTGGTGTAAGCAAATCTAAGGAAATCTGCCGTTGGAATATCGTGGTCAACGTAAAACAGTTTTTGTTTGGCCTTGTTTTGAATAATCCTGAGTGCGCTGCTTTGAGGATAAACGGCGATCCCCTCATCTTCCAATTGCTCTAGGGCATCCACATTTACGTTTTCGATCTCTATTGTCAAAACATCTACCTGCTTTCCAAATTCATATACGGCATCAAAATCCATCAAATCTCCCTCTATAAATTCATTAGACCCTATTTTGCAGGGGGCATCAGGAGAAGCATCAAGAACTTTTGTGTAAATATCGAACTTCCTGGTTTCATTGAGCAGCATTTTTCCCAGCTGGCCACCACCGAGAATACCTAATTTAAAATCAGAAGAAAAGAAGTTGTCAGACATAAATAATACAGGATTCAATAGGCGCCAAAACCTATGTTTCGGCAAAAATAAGGCTAAATCTTAGAATCGCACGGTACCTTTTAAAAAAAGAGAAATCAAAACATTATCTTTGCCATTCTCTAATGCCTAGACCATTGATCAAACTGCGCGATAAACATTTTGAACCCTACCTTTCGGAAGAGCAAATTCTTGAAGCGGTAGAAAAGATAGCGCTTCAGGTGGCTGAGGACTACAAAAACGAAGTCCCTATTTTTGTTGGGGTACTGAACGGTGCATTTATGTTTGTGGCCGACTTCCTCAAATTCTATCCCCATCCATGCGAGGTCACTTTTGTAAAGCTGAGTTCATACGGGGGCCTTACATCTACCGGGATAGTTCGCAATCTCTTAGATGTGTCTGAAAATATTGAAGGAAGGAGCGTCATTATCCTGGAGGATATTATCGATACCGGCAGAACATTGCAGGAATTGGTACATCTGTTTTCTAATACGAATGTGAAGGACTTCAAAATAGCCAGTCTCTTTTATAAAAGAGAAGTGTATAACGGGGAATATACCATTGATTATTTCGGCATGGAAATTCCGGATCGTTTTATTGTAGGGTATGGTCTGGATTACCTGGAACTGGGTCGCAACCTAAGGGAAGTATATCAACTTAAAGAACAATCCATGATAAATTTTGTATTATTTGGAAAGCCTGGGGCAGGAAAGGGTACCCAGGCAGAATTTCTCAAAGAGGAATACAATTTAAAACATATCTCAACCGGAGATGTATTTCGCTATAATATAAAGAACAACACCGAACTGGGACAACTTGCTAAGTCTTATATGGACAAAGGAGACCTGGTGCCTGATGAGGTCACCATTAAAATGTTGCGCGATGAGGTGGAAAAAAATCCTGATGCCGGGGGCTTTATTTTTGACGGATTTCCCAGAACAACCGCCCAAGCAGAGGCACTTGATAATCTTTTGGAATCCAAAGGAATGCATATAAATGCGACTATAGCATTGGAAGCGGAAGATGAGATCCTGATATCACGATTGCTCGAAAGAGGTAAGACCAGCGGGAGATTGGACGATCAGGACGAGGTGAAAATCAGAAACCGCTTCGAAGAATACAACCAGAAAACAGCTCCCTTGAAAGCCTTTTACCACAATCAAGGTAAATTTCACAGTGTGAATGGGGTTGGGGCCATAACAGAGGTTACCGCCAGGCTGAAAAATGTTGTGAACTCCCTCGTGGAAGCCTAAGAGCACCTTGAAATTCTCGTATTACCCTAATTTAGAACTCTAAGCCCAAGGCATGACGGAAGGAAATTTTGTTGATTATGTAAATATCCTGGTGGCTTCGGGAAACGGAGGGAAAGGATCGGCGCATTTACACCGGGAGAAATATGTCGCCAAAGGCGGTCCGGATGGCGGAGATGGAGGCAGAGGAGGCCATGTGATTCTTAGAGGTAATAAAAACCTCTGGACGCTTTTCAGTTTTAAATTCAAAAGACACTTCAAGGCAGGCCATGGAGCTCATGGTAGTAAAAACAGGAGTTCCGGGGCCGCAGGAGAAGATATTTATATTGAAGTTCCACTGGGTACCGTAGTTAGGGATAAAGAAACAAATCA
>CBDUAW010000264.1:0-4058 GCA_965365215.1 uncultured Eudoraea sp.
ATACAGACAAGTTATTAAAGAGCAATTTCATGGAAATGTTCATGAAATTGCGAATCGTTCAGCTTGGCATTTTATTAATTTGCATTCTTGGTATAAAAAACTACCTGAACCACCAAAATATATCCTAATTTATCCTATTTTAGTTACCAAGAACCTGCCGTTTCATGCCAAACAACCTAAACACGCTACTTAAAAACCTTGGGCCTGGCCTCCTGTTTGCCAGTATGGCAATAGGCACTTCTCACCTGGTTCTTTCTACAAAGGCAGGGGCTCAGTATGGATGGGTAATGATTATTCCTATTGTACTGGCCAATATTTTAAAATATCCCTTCTTTGAGTTTGGGATCCGATACACCAATGTCACAGGCAAATCGATTATTGAGGGGTATCTCAGAAGGGGAAAGGGCTATTTATGGCTCTATGCGTTTATCACCCTGGTCACTACTTTTACCATCCTAGCCGCACTTTATGTGGTTACGGCAGGCTTGTTTATAAACCTATTTAAACTACCAGACTTATCGGTTTCCACCGTGGCGCTGGGACTCTTCGTTTTTATCAGTGCCCTGCTCATCATTGGCCGGTATAAGTTTCTGGAAAATTCCCTGAAATTTGTAATCTCCATTCTTTTCATCGCTCTATTGGTAACTACTATTTTAGTGATTTACAAAGGACAGGTGGATGCAGTACCCGATTTTACAGATTCCCCTATATTTAACGAGCTTGGAATCCTGTTCCTTATCAGCCTTATTGGCTGGATGCCAACCGCGGTAGAAGCTTCCAGTTGGATAAGTCTTTGGAGTCTGGAGAAGTATAAGTTAGGCGGTCACAAACCCACGCTGAAAGAGTCGCTTCATGAATTTAATTCGGGCTATCTGATGACCGCCCTTTTAGCTGTTTTCTTTCTTATTATAGGCTGGATGACCCTCTACGGGACTAACACCGAACTAAGCGGGAATGCGGTGACTTTTGCAGATCAGGTTGTGCAATTGTTCACAACCCATATCGGGAATTGGGCTTATATCTTTATTGCGGTATCTGCCTTTGCTACCATGTTCAGTACTTGTATGACAGCCCATGACGCCATTTCCAGGGTAAGTATTGATATCATTGGTTATCTTACCCCGGAAAACAAGGACTTTTCAAGGCGAAAGCACTATGCCATGGGGGTAATTATACTTGCCTTGGTAAATTTTGTGGTGGTAACTGTATTCAGTGCCAATATGGGCACCCTTGTAGCCCTGGCCACTTTTATTTCATTTGTACTGGCCCCGGTGGTTGGCTATATGAACTTAAAAAATGTAATGAGTCATGACCTCCCAAAGGAATACTGGCCAAAAAAATGGTTGCAGTACCTTACCTTCGCAGGTATTATTTTTCTAAGTCTTTTTGCCCTTTATTACTGTTGGCTGGTGTTTTTTTAACCCTGGTTGCCGGCAACTGATTAAATAACATTATCCTTGATCTCCTGCACTACTTCCGGATTTAACAAGGTGCTGATGTCCCCCAGGTTTTCTGTATCTCCTGAGGCAATTTTTCGCAATATCCTCCTCATAATCTTCCCGCTCCTGGTCTTTGGGAGACCGGGAACAAACTGAATTTTGTCCAGTTTGGCAATGGGTCCAATTTGTTCTGTGATCTGCTGGTTTATCTCCTTTCGAAGATTATCACGATCCCGGGATTCCCCGCTTTCCTTTAGGATCACAAAACCATAGAGGGCGTTCCCTTTCACATCGTGCGGGAAGCCTACTATAGCCGATTCCGCTACTGCCTGATGTTCATTGATGGCATCTTCTATTGGGGCGGTACCAAGATTATGGCCAGATACAATAATTACGTCATCTACCCGCCCGGTAATACGGTAATAACCTACCTCATCCCGAAACGCACCGTCTCCTGTAAAGTATTTATTTTCAAAGGCTGAAAAATAAGTGTCCCTGTACCTTTGGTGGTCTCCCCAGATAGTTCTTGCCATGGATGGCCAGGGAAATTTTATGCATAATCTGCCTTCCACCTGGTTACCAATAATTTCCGCACCTTCCTCATTCATCAGTGCCGGCTGGACCCCAATAAAAGGTAAGGTAGCGTATGTAGGGGTCGTTGGAGTAACATAAGGGATGGGCGAGATCATTATGCCTCCGGTTTCGGTTTGCCACCATGTATCCACAATTGGACTTTTGCCGTGCCCTACGTTGTTATTGTACCAATGCCAGGCTTCTTCATTAATAGGTTCTCCTACAGTACCTAGCACTTTTAGGCTAGATAGGTCGTATTTTTCAACAAATTGCAGGTTTTCCTTTGCCAGGGCCCTGATAGCCGTTGGTGCAGTATAAAATTGATTTACCTTGTGTTTCTCCACAACTTGCCAAAAACGTCCATAGTCCGGGTACGTGGGAACCCCCTCAAACATAAGCGTGGTAGCCCCATTGGCCAATGGACCGTAAACGATGTACGAATGCCCGGTGATCCAGCCAATATCGGCAGTACACCAGTAGATATCATCTTCTTTGTACTGGAAAATATTCTTAAAAGTATATGCCGTGTACACCATGTAGCCTCCACAACTGTGCACCATCCCTTTTGGTTTCCCGGTTGAGCCCGAGGTATAAAGAATAAACAGCGGATCTTCCGAATCCATAAGTTCGGCATTACAGTCTGCATAAGCTTTATACATTAACGGCTCGAGCCAAAAGGCCCGGGCTTTTTTCATTTTGATCTTCTTGCCCGTCCGGTTTGCAACAAGTACTCGTTCAACCCCAGGGCAATCCTTTAAGGCAGCATCTACTATTCCCTTAAGGTCGATGATCTTTTTGCCCCTGAAGGAGCCATCTGCCGTAAGTACCATTTTGCAGTCGCAATCATTAATCCGGGTCGCAAGGGCGGTTGCCGAAAAGCCGGCAAAAACCACAGAATGAATTGCACCAATACGGGCGCAGGCAAGGACAGAAATCGTGAGTTCCGGGATCATGGGTAAATAAATACACAACCTGTCTCCCTTCCCAATGCCATTTTCCAGTAGTACATTGGCCATTTTACAAACCTGCTCATGTAATTCCCCGTAGGAGATATGTTGTGCCGCTTCCTTCGGATCATTAGGTTCAAAGATGATAGCCGTTTTGTTTCTTCGTGTGGGTAAATGACGGTCTAAACAATTTTCCGTGATGTTGAGCTTGGCGTTTTCAAACCATTTTACTTCTGGTTTTTTAAAATCCCAGCTGAGGACTTTATCCCATTTTTTACGCCAAACAAAATGTTCTTCAGCAATCTCTTCCCAAAAACTCAGGGGATCATTAACGGATTTTCGATAGACCTGAAAATATTCTTCCAGGTGTTTAATGTGATAGTTACTCATTCCAAAATTAATTAATGCACACTGGCCCCGCCCGGATCAGAAGGGATACGAATATGTTCCACTATTTCCTGAACCTCCATGGGGGGATCCGGCGTAAAACGGGTTACAATAAAGGAAACCATAAAATTAAGCAGCATGGCGACGGTACCAAATCCCTCTGGGGAAATACCGAACCACCAATCGGCCTTGGTGCCCCCGCCAAACATATCAAACTTAAATTTAAGCATATAGAACAACATGGCAAGAATTCCAACAACCATTCCTGCAATAGCCCCTTCCTTATTCATCCTTTTATAAAAGATCCCCAGGATTATGGCTGGGAAAAATGAAGCTGCTGCCAGACCAAATGCCAGGGCCACAGTGGCAGCCACAAAATCGGGCGGATTAATTCCAAAATAACCGGCTATACAAACGGCAACCACTGCCGAAAGGCGGGCAATTATTAATTCGCCTTTATCAGAGATAGTAGGTCTGAGTTGCTTTTTTACCAGGTCATGAGAAATAGAGGTTGAGATCACCAACAGGAGCCCTGCTGCCGTAGACAGCGCTGCTGCCAATCCTCCGGCAGCAACTAAGGCAATGACCCAGTTGGGAAGGTTGGCGATTTCCGGATTAGCCAATACGGTAATGTCCGGATCTACAGTAAGCTCATTTTTCATGGCATCTCCTACATACTGGATGGTTCCATTCTGGTTTTTATCCTCAAACT
>CBDUAW010000265.1:0-4045 GCA_965365215.1 uncultured Eudoraea sp.
GAACCTTCCAACAAAAAATTGACACCAAGTTCTTTGCCAATTTCCTAAATGGATCCCGAGCCCTGGCCAATAAGGCAAACAGCATGAGGCAGGATATGCAAAAAGCCACTGCCCAACGCGATACGGTTATCATGAATTCTATTGCCCAGGAATACCAGGAGTTGCAGGTTGAAGCCAAGTCCTTTGAATTGGATTACGCCAAAGAGAATCCCAACGCCCTAATTGCTGCCTTAATTATTGAGAAAGCGATGAATATGCGTGCAATCCCTGAGAACGAGATTAAGGAACTCTATGAAGCCCTTACTCCCGAAATTAAGGAAACCCCTGTGGGGATGAGGATCAAAACCCAGCTAGAAAAAGGAGAAAAAACCACTATTGGAGCCAAGGCTCCTAATTTTTCTGCTCCCACCCCATCAGGAGAAGAGCTGGCCTTAAACGATGTGCTGGGAAAAGTGACCATAGTTGATTTTTGGGCGGCCTGGTGCAAGCCTTGCAGAGCTGAAAATCCAAATGTGGTTCAGGTATACAACAAATACAAGGATAGGGGATTGAGCATTCTGGGTGTTTCCCTAGATCGAAGGGCTGAAGATTGGAAAAAAGCCATTGCAGATGATGGGTTGGAATGGAACCACGTATCTAATGTTGATTATTTTGATGAGATAGCCCAGCTATATAATGTAAATGCAATACCAGCTATGTTTGTTCTGGATGAAAATGGAGTAATCGTCGCCAAAAATCTCAGAGGCCCCGCTTTGGAAGCCAAGATCTCGGAAATGCTTCCGTAAAAAACAAAAAAACCCTTCAGTTTTGAAGGGTTATTGGTTATCCATGCAATTTTTTTGTTCCTTAAAACTTATTTCTCACATCTTCGAATTCTCCCGATACCGTTACATTATCCCCAAGATCAACATCTCCGAAGATATTTACTGTCGAATTTGGGCCAAGAAACTCCAGTGTAGCCCCGTCTTCCAAAATAAGATCCCCATAGATAGTTAAATCTCCTTCTATACGCAAAGTAGCTCCTCCTTTTACTTTTACATCTTTTCGTCGGTCATTTCGGCCAACAATTAAACTACCTTTGTATTCGAAAAGCGCATTGTCGTTGATATTTACATTATTCCTCACCGTCCAGGACCCACAAAGGAGAAGACCCCCGTTTACACTAATATTGTTAAACCTTTTAGCTCCTTTAAAAGCCCAGTCCTGACCTCCGGGAACTACAAGCTTAGAGCTGCCATCATATTCCCCTAAAGTGGCACACTTGCTTTCCAGGCTTTCGCTAGGTCTATTTAATTTGATGATCTGAAGACCTTCCCTGCCTGATGCTGCAAAAACATAATCTCCTTTAGATTGCACATAGTTAACAGACCCTTCCAGTTCAATGATTCCAACCAGATCTGCCTGGTTACCATTTTCCTCGGAAAGACATAACCCTGCTCCTCCATTGGCCATTAATACAATATCTTCATTAGAAACTACTGCGTTGGTAACTTTATCTTCTTCGGAAACTCCTTCAGGATTGATCAGGATGGGCAAGTATTCTAAAAGATTTCCTGTGGCCTCACTGTAGATACCTGCTCCTTTTGACGCTTCAGATACAATAATACGATCCCCTGAATAATCAAGTGTTTTTTTAGTAGCCAGCCCTAAATCCGTATTTATTCCAATTTCTTTTACTAATTGAAAATTACCATCTAGGATCTTAATTCCTGATCCAGCGTCTAGGAGGGCAATTTTATCCCCATTCATGGCAATAGAGCGCAGATCCAAATAAGGGTATTCCTGTACAACAGACAGGTCGCCTTTTGAATATACTGTAAGGGAACCGTCTTTTCCACTCGTCACCAAAACCTTATCTCCGCTTATGCGAATATCATTTGCATTGAATCCCTGTTGAAAACCATAAGTGATTCCAGCGCCGGTATTGAAACTTCCTCCAGTGGCTTCAATTTTGGCAACAAATGCATTGGAAGTAGCAGTAACAGACTGCTCCGCATCCACGCCTCCAGCTGCATACACATAGCCATTGTTATAGGCTAAGGAATTAATATCAGCATTTAAATAAATTAACCTGGAGGTAAGTCTTGGGATTGCTGGGTTGCTAATATTGATGATATCCAGGCCGCCAAAATAGGTTTCCCCTGCAGTGTTGTAAGACACATAGGCGTAATCTCCTTCAACGTGAACATGGGAGGCAGTAAGTTCGCCTTGGTCCTGGTAAGTTGGTGGTTTTACCTGGGCTACCAGTGTTAAAGGATAATCTCCGGCCATTTCTTCTCTGGCTGAACTAATTCGTTTGGAAGTGGCACCGTCTTCTTCATAAATATCTAAAACCCCTGATACACTGTACGAAATACTTCCCTGGAGCGCAGATTCATTATTTTCTACAATGATGTCTTCCTGTAAGTCTTCTTTGAAAATTGTGGTTTCGTCGCTGCATGAAACGCCCAGAACTAAAGCCAGGGCTAATGCGGGGAACATCTTTCTGATCATAAGTAGGTTTTATACTATTAATTTGGAACAATAGAACGGCTAAAATAAGGGTTTGGTATGAACCACCATAAGAATTTTCAGGCTTTGTTGTAATACTCAATAAAGTTGTTGGAAAAATGGACAATTATGTTGTAAAAGAGCATATCACTCCTTTCTGAATTTATAATTTTCCAAGTTTTTCCAAGGCAAACAGAATAACGATGGGAATGGCAAGAAGGATCACCATTAAGGTTTCAGAAACAAAGAGTTCCGGCTTAAAAATAAGGGTTGTAACATAACCTCCCACAGCGCCACCAAAATGGGCAGTATGTCCAATATTACCCAAGCGGTTTTTCATCCCATAAATAGAATACAACATATATCCTATTCCGAGAATATAAGCGGGAATGGGAATGGGAATGAACATTAAAATGAGCTTCATATCCGGTTGTAGTAAAATAGCTGCATATAGTACCCCGGTAACGGCCCCACTGGCCCCCACAGCACTGTAAAAAGGCTCATCCCTGTGAAAAAAAAGCGCTAATAAACTCCCGGCAATAAGGCTAATTGCATATATGATCAGCAACTTTCCTGCACCAAACCAATTGATAACCACATCTGCGAAAAAATACAAGGTGAACATATTTAGAAACAAATGGGCGAAATCTACATGTAGAAAGCCGGAGGTAAACATTCGGTCTTTTTGTCCTCCCTGGATGGCCCCTATCCCAAATTTATAACGTTCAAAGAACTGTACGTCATTAAACCCTTTTAAAGAAACCAGAACATTTGCAGCAATAATGGCAAGGGTTGCCAGATGAATATTCATTTAATGCGGAATTATTTTACCTGCCAAATATAGCTATATTTGCCATTAGTTATTTCAGCATGCAACTACTGGTATATAGTCTTGCGTATCCCATCCTCTGGTTATTTTCGCGCTTACCCTTCGGTGTCTTATACGCCATTTCTGACTTTGTCTACTTCCTTATTTACAGGGTATTCGGCTACAGGAAAAAAGTGGTACGAACAAATCTCGAATTGGTATTTCCAGAGAAATCTCAGGAGGAAATAGTAAGAATAGAAAAAAAATTTTACCGGCATATGTGCGATATGTTCCTGGAAATGATAAAAACCATGAGTATAACTGCTAAGGAGATTGAGAAGAGATATACCTTTACCAATGTTGAGGAATTTCTACAATTTGAAAGGAAGGGGCAATCCGTAATGCTGATGCTTCCGCATTATGCTAGCTGGGAATGGGTCTTCTCATTAAATACAAAGATTTCTTCAAGTGCCTTCGGGGTGTATCAACCCCTTTCTAACAAGTATTTCGATAAACTGGTTAGAGCGCTACGGGCAAAGTGGGGTACAACTTTGATCACCACAAAACAGATCTGGGAAGTGGCTAAAAAAAATAACGAAGCGGGCCAGCTAGCAACCTTTGGAATAATTAGTGACCAATCGCCTATGGTAAAAAAAGCCCATTATTGGGCTCCATTTATGGGAATTACGGTTCCTATGCATACCGGGGCTGAATTGTTATGCAAGAAGTTTAATCTGCCAGTGTTAT
>CBDUAW010000266.1:0-4042 GCA_965365215.1 uncultured Eudoraea sp.
GGAACAATTCTTTTTTAGGGTATTGTTGAAAGAGTTTGAAGAGCACGTGGACAATAGACTCTGGTGTAAAAAGATTGTATCTGGACAAGCCCGAACCATCTACCCACCTTGGGTGTTGAGCCAAATCCTGCAAATGGTTTTCCAAAATATGGGTACTTCCAAAACTACCACTAAGGGTATCGTTGACCATAGAGGAAGCCATAATCATTAGCTGTTCGGCCAGAAAGTTATCACTTTCCTGCATCATCCTGATAAGCAGGGAATCGCGCGAAATACCATGTAATACAGATTTCTCCGCGTAGGGCATGCGGCTAACCAGAGAAACAGGTTTTCCAAGCAGGGTGTCCAGCAGTTTTTTGGTTAGCTTCTCACCAGTAATAAATGGGATTTCGAGGGTATCTGTTCGGCTATTCTCATAGTAGAAAACATTTTCCTTTTCCTGTCTGTATCGAAGTGAAGCTTTATCCAGGACCTGTTCTTTAAATAGGGGAGGTGTAACTGGTTGGGAAGCCGTGGGATTTATAGTTACCACATTGCCATACAGCGGTAATGCATTTCTTTCAGGGGAATAATAGCCGTCAAAGTCTTCCCAGGCCCATCCGGGACCATATTTATCATCCTTATAATTGTTGTAGTGTATGGCAATGGTTTCATTTCGGGATTGCAAAAACTTTAGAAGTGTGCTATCCTTGAAAAAGGGATGTAATTGTGAAGGGTCTCCTGTCCCCTCTAAATACAAGGTATCATTTTGCAGGATATAGCGCGCTACCGGAAGCTGTTCCGGGAGTAGTTGCAAACTGGTAAAAAGCGAATAAATCTTTGTATTGCTGGCAGGAGTGAAATATTTGTCGCTGTTATGCGCCAAAACGGTATCTCTTGTAACCGGATCCAAAACCATGACTCCTGTAAAATGGTTTTGAAACAAGAGCAGATCTAAGGTAGCAGCAGCATTTTTCTGTAATTGCCTCATATTGGCACTGCCACAACTCCATAATAACATGATAATCAGTAAATAAGAAATGTAATAAAGTATTTTCCTAAAAGTGTGGAAACCTCGCCGAGCAAGGTAATTCATCGATATTAACATGAAATTATCCTATTTTTAACGATTTTGGAATAATAATTTCTACCTTTTTTTGGTTAACTTTGAGTACAATCTAACTAAAACATTTGAAATTTATGGCTAGAGCTATGTTGGAATACTACAAAACAGTACTCCAAAAAGTAAGTTTTGATGTGAAACTGTTTAGTAAGGAACTTAAAAAGGCAATCAAAAGGCTTTTACCTTACGAAATAGAGGAATTAAAACGCTGGCTGCAGCAATTCATTACGGACAAACCGGAATTACAGCCAACGCTCATTTATCTAAAAGCATAAACATAAAGGCCGCCTAATAAGCGGCCTTAAATTTTGTTTATCGGACTGATAATCTTTACATCCTGAAAAGCAATAGCCCCTCTGACCACTCCTGAAATCACTTCTTTTAGCGCCTCTGTGATCTGTATCTTCAATTCATTTTTATGATATATCAGACTCACTTCACGAGCCGGGGAAGGATTTTCAAAATATCTCAAATTCTTTTTCTTTTTGGAATCGAGTTCCAGGGTATTGAGATAGGGGAGTAGGGTCATCCCTAAACCTTCATCGGCAAGGTTCACCAGGGTTTCAAAACTTCCACTATGAAGTTGAAAATGCTCATCCTTGTATTCTTTGCTCGCCTTGCAGAGGTTAATCACACCGTCGCGAAAGCAATGCCCGTCTTGTAATAACAAGATGTCATTTATATCAAGATCCGAAGGAACAAGGGATGCTGTTTTTCCTAGGCGATGGTTGGGCGTTACATATCCCACAAAGGGCTCGTAATACAAAGGCCGCTCTTTTATAAATTCAATTTCCAATGGAGTTGCGGCAATGGCCCCATCCAGGTGACCATCCTGAATATTTCTTATAAGGCTTTCAGTGCTCTGTTCCTTGATTATGAGATTTACTTTGGGGTATTTATTGATAAAAGTTTTAAGAAACATGGGCAGGAGTGTGGGCATAATTGTGGGAATAATCCCAAGGTGGTATTCTCCCCCAATAAACCCTTTTTCCTGATCTACGATATCCCTGATGCGATCCGCCTCATTCACAATGTTCTTGGCCTGCGCTACGATCTTTTTGCCTGCTTCTGTAATGGAGATGGGTTTCTTGCCACGGTCGAATATTACAATATCTAACTCGTCTTCTAGCTTCTGAACCTGCATACTCAGAGTGGGCTGGGTAACAAAACATTTTTCCGCCGCCAGGGTAAAATTCTGATACTCGGCAACGGCCAAAACATATTGCAATTGGGTTATGGTCATAGACAATAATTTTAGGCGATAAATGTATAAAAACTATCGATAAAAACTATAATGAAGAGCAAAGTTTATGTGGTATCTTTATGATTAAAATAAACGATATGAATTTGAATAGTATAGGATTGGATGCTAGAAAATCTGTTGAACTCAGTAAAGAATTAAATGTCTTACTGGCAAATTTTCAGCGGTATTATCAAAACCTTAGGGGGATCCACTGGAATATTAAGGGAAAGAGATTTTTTGACCTGCATGTTAAATTTGAGGAGTTGTATGACGATGCCAATATGAAGGTAGATGAGATTGCAGAACGGGTACTCACCTTGGGAGGAACCCCCTTACATACTTTTGAGGATTACAATGCGTACTCCTCAGTTCCGGTAGGAAAGAATGTTACCAGAGATGAGGATGCCATAAGGTTAATTGTAGATTCCCTTAAGGAATTGTTGATCATTGAAAGAAGGATTCTGGATGCTTCGGACGAAGCAAATGATGAGGGAACGAATTCTATGATGAGCGATTTTATCACAGAGCAGGAGAAAACGGTGTGGATGATGAAAGCCTGGCTGGCAGAGGAAATGTAATTTAGCTGTGAAAAGGAAATAAGAAAGGCTGCCAATTGGCAGCCTTTTTTTGCTGAGGTTTAAAATCGAATTCTAATCTCGAGGTCCTCATCGGTAACTTCGAATTTTGCATCGGTAAAGGTTGGTGGCCCCATCAGCATGGGGTTGTTACTTAATCCATAAGGTTCATCAGGGATACCGCTATCCTGATAATCCATCCTGTTATTGTCATTCATATCGTGCAAGACTGTAATGGCATAAGTACCCGGAAGTACATTTTTGAATTGAAAACTAACTTCGCCTGCTTTCGCTTCGGCGGCAAAACTATCAAGGCCTTCCCCACGCATAAATTTAGCTTCGGTGTAGAGGCCGGCAAGGACTTTCCCCTGATCATTTAAAACATTTTCAAGGACAACATTGAGTGTTACACCCTGCTCTTCCTGAGCCAGGGCAATAGTACTGATAACTACGAATACTAGAAGAATGAGCGACTTTTTCATGATACTGTTTTGTTATAGGTTTCCACAAAACTGCATCAGCTAAGCAATTGTACAAAGATTAACCTGCCCAATTGTAATATAAACTGCCTGAACTGTAAATTGATCAAATTAGGCTGTGCTTGCCTCAATGTCAGCTTCCTTATCCTGAACTATAAGGCAGAACGCCCCTGCAATAAACATTGATATCCCACCAATAATCAGGGCATATATAGATATGTTTCCAAAAAATGACTTTAGGAGAAAGCCTAGTATTCCTGCAGCCACAATTTGTGGAATTACAATAAAAAAGTTAAACACCCCCATATAGTAACCCATTTTATTTGCAGGTAAAATACTGGACAACATAGCATAAGGCATAGATAATATGCTGGCCCAGGCAATTCCCACGCCTATCATTGAAACCAAAAGCATATTTGGATCGGAAATAAAATATACGGATAAGAGACCTATCCCTCCTAGTACCAGGGCTAGCAAATGGGTTATGCGACGGCTAAGCCTTTTTGCCACAACTGGTAACAGGAATGCCACCAGCGCAGCTATGCCGTTATAGACGGCAAAACATATACCTACCCAGTCGGCACCTTCATTATACAACGCAGAAGTGGTATCATCAGTGTTATAAATATGGCTGGGTACTGCC
>CBDUAW010000267.1:0-4009 GCA_965365215.1 uncultured Eudoraea sp.
AAGCTTCTCAAGGCGGTTTTTCAGATCATTTCTAAATGGAATTTTCTCGAGGAACCCAAAAGTCACTTCGTTTTGCCTTTTCACCCAATTTTCGGTTTCGGCACTTCTGTCATCTTCCAACCATCGATAAGGGTCATTAATTTCTGTTCCAAAATAGGTGTCTACGGTGTCCACTTTGTTTGTTGAAGGATAATTCACGACAATAGGTTCTTTTTTTGAAGAGGTTTCACAGGCCCAGACCAGGCCTAAGGCAGTAAGAATAAATAGGTACTTTTTCATTGGAATGGTAATTTTAAGCACTAAAAATACCATAAAAAAAGAAAAGTAGCCAGCCCATTGCGGCTGCTTTTAACAGTATTTTAGGCCGATTTTTTTATACGAGTTGATTTGCCACTAAATATTCAGCAATCTGTATGGCATTAGTAGCTGCACCTTTCCTGAGATTATCGGCAACGATCCACAAATTGAGCGTATTGCGCTGTGTCTCATCCCTTCTGATCCTACCTACAAAAACCTCGTCCTTATCATGAGCATAAACGGGCATTGGATAGGTATTGGTGTCGGGATTATCCTGGACTGTTACCCCCGGGCATTCATTTAGCAACTGCCGGACTTCGTTGAGGTCATAATCATTTTCAAATTCAACATTAACAGCCTCAGAGTGCCCCCCTGCAGTAGGGATTCGTACTGCAGTGGCCGTAACGGAAAAGCTCCTATCATCCAGGATCTTTTGTGGTTCCCTGGCCAATTTCATTTCTTCCTTAGTATATCCATTGTCCAAAAAGATATCACAATGTGGAAGGGCATTCCGGTTAATTGGATAAGGATAAGCCATTTCTCCCTGTACCCCGGCAATCTCATTTTCCAATTGCCGAACCGCTTTTATCCCGGTACCCGAAACAGATTGATAGGTGGAAACTACAACGCGCTTCATTTTGTATTTCCTGTGAAGAGGAGCCAAAACCATTACAAGCTGAATGGTAGAGCAATTGGGATTGGCGATGATCTTGTCTTCCCTACTTAATAAATTAGCATTTATTTCGGGGACAACCAATTTTTTAGTAGGATCCATACGCCAGGCCGAGGAGTTATCGATCACCGTGGTCCCGGCTTCAGCAAACCTGGGAGCCCATTCTTCTGAGGTGGTTCCTCCGGCAGAAAAAATTGCAATATTAGGCCTTAAAGCCACAGCCTCGTTCATTCCAATTACAGAATAGGTTTTGTCTTTAAAGCGTATCTCTTTTCCAATAGATCGCTCAGAAGCAACCAGGAGTAACTCTGTAACAGGAAAATTACGCTCATTCAAAACCTTGAGCATTACTTCGCCTACCATTCCGGTGGCCCCAACAACTGCAACTTTCATCAGAATAAATAATTAGACACAAATGTACCTTAATGACATTTAGTGCACAAGTACAGTGAAAATCGTCATAAACCTATGTTGTAACGTGATTTTTGCAACAAAATAAAAAAGAACCGCCTTAGGAAAACCTTCCTCCGGCGGTTTAAATTAGTTGTAAAGTGTAGCGATTAC
Source organism: uncultured Eudoraea sp. (assembly GCA_965365215.1). Classification (GTDB taxonomy): domain Bacteria; phylum Bacteroidota; class Bacteroidia; order Flavobacteriales; family Flavobacteriaceae; genus Lentiprolixibacter. The sequence continues at coordinate 1,535 of CBDUAW010000267.1, forward strand.
CCTTATATAAGGGTTATACTGTGGTGCGTTATTTTTTCAGCAGGTCTCTTATTTGCGTTAATAATTCTTCCTGGGATGGCCCTGAAGGTGCCGGTGGTGCTTCAGGCTTTTTAGTTTTGTTGTACGCTTTCACAATAATGAACATTACAAAACCGACTACAATCAGGTTTACAATGGTGTTTACCCATGCTCCCCACCTGATAGCATTCTCGGGAACGTAACCTGCTTCACCTTCTACTCCACTGGCTTCAGAAAGAACTACTTTGAGGTTGGCAAAATCCATTCCCCCGGAAAACTCGCCTACGATAGGCATAATAATGTCCGATACAAAACCATTGATGACAAGGCCAATGGCTCCGGCCATAATTACTGCAACGGCAAAATCAATGACATTGCCGGTCATGATAAAATTCTTGAATTCTTTTAACATTTTGTTCGTGTTTTATAGTTAATCTAATGGTGGCAGAAAGTTAAACAAAAATATTGTAATTCTTAAAAATTTGTTAATTATAACGATCTGGGAAGTATCTCTCTTTGAACGCGTTGGGAGATTCCGGTTATAAGTTCATAGGATATGGTACGGGCGGTTTTGGCAAAGTCTTCAGCGGAATGCCCCTCCCCGAAAACCAGCACCTCGTCTCCTTCTTTACAGGCTATGCCCGTAATATCTACCATGAGCATATCCATACATACGTTGCCTATAATAGGGGCAGGCTTACCATTAACCTTTACCTTGGCAACCCCATTACCATAAATTCTTCCTATCCCATCTGCATGGCCCAGGGGTAAGGTTGCAATTACCCCGAAATCACGGGCCTTATAGGCCCGGTTGTAACCCACACTTTCGTCAGGTTCTATTTTATGGATTTGGGAGATTACCGTTTTTAGGGTGGCTACTGGTTTTAACTGTGCATCAATTTCAGGGTCATTGCCATATCCGTACAGACCTATGCCACTTCTTACCATGTCAAACTGTGCTTCCGGGAAATTCAGGATACCAGAAGTATTTAACAGATGCCGCATGGGCCTAATTTCAAGGAGGCCTTCCAAATCCTGGCAAATGGCTTCGAAGGATCTTATTTGAGATTTCGTAAATTCCTTTTCATTGAGGTCATCTGAAGCGGCCAGGTGTGAAAAAACAGATTGTATCTTAATTTCGTTGCGGCCTTTGATCTGCAGCATAATGTAATCAATATCGTTTTCCCAGAAACCCAGACGATTTAATCCTGTATTGAATTTAAGGTGTACTGGATATTGCCGTTGGTTGTTTTCTTTTGCCACGTGTAAAAACTGCTTTAGTATTCTGGGCGAATACAGGCTGGGCTCCAGACAACGATCTATTATTTCCTGAAAATTTACAGCTTGCGGATGAAGTACTAATATTGGGGTTTCTATTCCTGCGTCCCGCAATTGTACGCCTTCTTTTACATATGCAACGGCAAAGTAATCTACTCCTAATCCCGCCAATTTTTGAGCAATAGCGATCATATCACTGCCGTATGCAAAAGCCTTGACAACAGCCAGGAATTTAGTTGAATTCTGGAGTTTTGATTTCAGGAATTTATAATTATGCGTAAGTGCTTCAAGGTTTAATTGGAGCACCGTTGAAGTGGCCTCAGACATTGGCATCTTTTTTCGATTCCAAAACCTCTTCCCCCTTTACTTCCATATGGCTTATCTTTTCCTTTAGCATGGCTTTGTAGAATGCTGCCCTGCTTAGAGGCTCATACTCTTCCACCTCACCAAGGAGCACCAAATCGTCATTATTGGATTTTCGGAAGCTGTAATTTGCCAAATTCCCTGTCCGGGTGCAGATGGCATGTACCTTGGTAACATACTCGGCCGTGGCCATAAGGGCAGGCATAGGGCCAAACGGGTTGCCTTTAAAATCCATGTCCAGACCGGCCACTACTACCCGTATTCCCTGATTTGCCAGATCATTGCACACTGTTACAATTTCGTCATCGAAGAACTGAGCTTCATCTATCCCAACCACATCACAATCGTCTGCCAACAAGCGGATATTGGCAGCGGCTGGTACCGGGGTAGACCTGATCTCATTTTCATCATGAGAGACCACCATTTCCTCATGATATCTGGTATCTACAATGGGTTTAAAGATTTCTACTTTCTGTTTGGCAAACTGAGCCCGTTTTAACCTTCTGATCAACTCCTCTGTTTTCCCTGAAAACATGGATCCGCAGATAACTTCTATCCACCCGAATTGTTCTTTATGATTAACAGTGTTTTCGAGAAACATTTTGTAATTTTAGACGAAAGTAAGCTCTCATTGCGTTTAAAAAGAGAAGCAAAGTATAAAAGTATTAAAAAAGATGCACCTAAACCCGAAGGGTAAGGACAAAAAAGATGAAGAGAAAGCTAAAGGAAGAATTGGTCAGAATGGCAACGGAAATCTTGACCTCCCAGGAGAAGGAAGACCTTCCGAAGTTGTATGAAATGTCCAAAAACCTCTAC
>CBDUAW010000268.1:0-4009 GCA_965365215.1 uncultured Eudoraea sp.
GCAAGATCCTCAGCCCGAAGGCCAAGCCAAACAGAAGGACGACAGGGACCAGGAGCAAGAACGCTGCTGGCCAGTCCGCTGGTAGCCGCTGCAGCCGCAGTAACCGGAAAGGTAACGGACCCTAGAGAACTATTAAAATTAGAAGAAGCGGTATAAAAAATAAATCCAATAAACAATGGCATACGACAAGTTCAAAATATTAACCAGTACAGCGGTACCGCTCCCCATAGAGAATGTGGATACTGATCAGATTATCCCTGCACGCTTTTTAAAAGCGACGGAAAGAAAGGGATTTGGAGATAACCTTTTCCGGGATTGGCGATATAACCCTGACAACACCCCTAAAGAGCATTTTGTCCTGAACAATCCTATATATTCGGGTAAAATACTGGTTGGAGGTAAGAATTTTGGATCGGGATCATCCAGAGAACACGCAGCATGGGCAGTTTATGACTACGGTTTCAGGTGTGTAGTGTCTAGTTTCTTTGCAGATATTTTCAGGAACAATTGCCTGAATATTGGGGTCCTTCCGGTGCAACTGAGTGCTGAATTCCTGGAACGTATCTTCAAGGCAATTGAAGCAAATCCTAAAACGGAGTTTGAGGTGAATCTTCCTGATCAGACCTTTATAATCTTATCTACAGGAGAAAAGGAATCCTTTGCTATCAATGGGTATAAGAAAGAGAATATGTTGAATGGGTTTGATGATATTGACTATCTCCTGAACCTTAAGGATTCTATCAAGGATTTTGCAAAAAATACTCCTTTATAAACCTATACAAGCAACCTAAAGAATGAAAAGGCGGAGAATTGAAATAATGGATACAACCCTGAGAGATGGTGAACAAACATCCGGGGTGTCCTTTTCTGCGCCCGAAAAGCTTCCTCTGGCTAAATTGTTGCTCGATGAATAAAAGGTAGATCGTATTAAAATTGCTTCGGCCAGGGTTTCAGAGGGGGAATTGAAATCTGTTAAACAGATAACCGCCTGGGCAAGGGAAAAAGGATATTCAGACCGTGTGGAGGTCCTCACTTTTGTAGATAGCGGGCTTTCAATTGATTGGATGATAGAAAGTGGGGCCAAAGTACAGAACCTCCTGACAAAAGGGTCCTTGAATCATCTTACGCATCAATTAAAAAAGACTCCGGCGGAGCACTTTGCTGAAATTGCGGAAGTAATTGCACTGGCAAATGAAAAGGGGATAGCAACTAACGTATATCTGGAAGATTGGAGCAATGGTATGCGGAACTCCACTGAATATGTTTTCCAATTTCTGGATTTTCTGTCTACACAACCCATTAAAAGGATATTGTTGCCAGATACTTTAGGGGTACTAACCCATGAAGAGGCCCGCAGGTTCCTATCAGAGATCATTACTAAATATCCGGAAATACATTTTGATTTTCACGGACACAATGACTACGACCTAAGTGTTGCTAATGTAATGGAAGCCCTGAAAGCCGGTTGCCACGGTCTGCACCTTACGGTAAACGGGATGGGAGAACGCGCAGGGAATGCACCCCTTGCCAGTGTTGTAGCCGTTATTAATGATTTTTTACCGGAAATTGAGATAGGTGTTTCGGAAACGGCCCTTTATAAGGTCAGTAAGTTGGTTTCTGCTTTTACAGGCTTTGGGATACCACCAAACAAGCCAATAGTAGGTGATAATGTATTTACCCAAACTGCTGGTATACATGCAGATGGGGACAATAAAAAGAACCTTTACTTTAATGATCTGCTACCAGAGCGATTTGGGAGGAAAAGACAATATGCCCTGGGGAAAACCTCGGGAAAAGCCAATATTCAAAAGAATCTTCAGGAGCTTGGGCTCACCCTGAATGAGGATGAACTCAAGAAGGTGACACAACGGATCATTGAACTTGGCGATAAAAAGGAAAAGGTCACCAAAGAAGATCTGCCCTTTATCATTTCTGACGTACTCGATAGTGAGAAGTTTCAGCAAAAGGTATTCATCCATTCCTATGTTCTGACCCATTCCAAGGGGTTAAAACCCTCCACTACCATCTCTGTAGAAATTGAGGGGAAACGTATAGAAGAGAACGCACAGGGAGATGGTCAGTTCGATGCTTTTATGAATGCCCTGCGAAAAGTCTATAAATCCAAAAGCCTCTCCTTGCCCAATTTAATCGACTACGCAGTGCGAATTCCCCCGGGAAGCCACTCCGATGCCTTGTGTGAAACTATAATAACCTGGCAATGCGACAGTAAAGAGTTTACCACCAGAGGATTAGATTCTGATCAAACGGTTTCAGCTATTAAGGCTACGGAGAAAATGCTAAATATGATATAATTCGTATAAAATCCATATTATGAATTTAAAAATTGCCCTTTTGGCCGGTGACGGGATTGGCCCTGAAGTAATTGAACAAGCTGTAAAAGTATGTGATGCCATTGCAGTAAAATTTAATCACAATATCACCTGGCGCCCTGCCTTAACGGGAGCAGCGGCCATAGATGCAGTTGGAGATCCTTATCCCGACGAAACACATACTATCTGTGCCAGTTCGGACGCCGTCCTTTTCGGTGCCATAGGACATCCAAGATTCGATAATGATCCCTCAGCTAAAGTTAGGCCCGAACAAGGCCTTCTCAGGATGCGTAAGAAACTCGGATTGTTTGCCAATGTAAGACCAACATTTACTTTCCCTTCTCTAATTGACAAATCACCGCTTAAAAAAGAGCGTATTGAAGGAACTAATCTGGTTTTCTTAAGGGAACTCACCGGGGGGATCTATTTTGGGGAAAGAGGAAGGAAAGATGATGGAAATACTGCATTTGATACTTGCACCTATACCCGGGAAGAAATAAGTCGTTTGGCCCGAAAAGGTTTTGAAATGGCGATGAAAAGAGAAAAAAGGCTGTGCTGCGTTGACAAAGCCAATGTTCTCGAATCGTCTCGCCTTTGGCGAGAAACCGTACAAGCTATGGAGAAGGAATACCCTGAAGTTACGGTTTCCTATGAATTCGTAGATGCGGTTGCCATGAGATTGGTACAATGGCCCAACGATTACGATGTTCTCATCACTGAGAATCTCTTTGGAGACATCCTTACAGATGAGGCATCTGTAATTTCAGGATCTATGGGTTTAATGCCTTCAGCCTCGCTTGGTGAAAAAATAGGACTTTATGAACCTATTCACGGTTCTTATCCGCAGGCTGCCGGAAAAAATATTGCCAATCCGCTGGCTACAGTCTTATCTGCGGCCATGATGTTTGAAGATTTTGACCTTCAGGAGGAGGCAAACGCCATCCGGAAGGTTGTGAACAGATCCCTTGCTGAGGGAATTGTTACCGAAGACCTCGCAGATAAGGGCAGGTCTTACGGGACCAGGGAAGTAGGTGACTGGCTTGCTGAAAATATTTAAGAAGGCTACAGCAAGTAATCCGTGCTGATGAAATTTGATAGTTTCGTCTCGAGTAATTTTTCCAGAATCTCGTTATTTTGAGGATTGTCTTTGGATGCCACAAAAGTTCTGATCGAAAATGACCTGAGTGCATCATGAACGCTTAGGGTGGCTACGGCAGAATCTTTTCTTCCCGTAAAAGGATAAACATCCGGGCCTCGCTGACAGGAACTGTTTAAGTTCACACGGCACACTAAATTGGCCAGGGTATCAATCAATGGTGCTAAGGCATAAACGTCTCCTCCAAAAAGACTAACCTGTTGGCCATAGTTGGATTCAGCCATGTCATCCAGAGGCTCGTCAATATCTTCAAAGGCCAGTACCGGGATTATAGGTCCAAACTGCTCTTCTTTGTACACCCTCATATCTTTTGTTACCGGATATAGGACCGCAGGCCAAATATAATTATCCGAATGCTCACCGCCTTTTTTATTCAATATTTTTGCTCCTTTAGAAACCGCATCATCTATTAGTTCTTGAATATATGCCGGCTTCTGAGGTTCAGGCAGTGGTGTTAATTTGACCCCATCATCCCATGGGTTTCCAAAATTTAAATCGTCAACGCGTTCTGCAAAAAGCTGAT
>CBDUAW010000269.1:0-4008 GCA_965365215.1 uncultured Eudoraea sp.
TTCTGTGCTCCGTATTTTTCTTCTAAAGCAATTGCCTCATGGGAGCTCAATTTTTCCAAAACTGACATGATAAATAAATATTAATGTAACACTTTAGCAATTCCTTCTTTGGGAGAGAAATCATCCTTGTAGCGTTGTAAAATTACAAAAATATGCCGTCAAAAAAGAGGATATCAGGGATGATATTTCCCCATATGGGCTGCCAGTTGAAGTTCCAATCGTTTCACTTCACGTAGAATATCATTCTTGTCCATTTGCATCCAGACATATAGTTTAGTCATAACAAGAGCCATCATGCACAAAAATCCAATAGCAGACCACTGAATTAATTCTTTAGCATCTTCCACAGCTAGGAACTGAATTATACTGTAAATAAACATAGCAAAAAGAGCTACCTGTACAACTGTCATTATTATGGCCAACCATCCCAGCTTGCTGCGGTACACGTCTCCTAACTTACCGAAGATATCTTTCTCTTCGAGCTCGGTATAAAAAGCAGCTTCCTCTTCGGATAAAACTTCTTTTATTAACTCGTCTATTCTTTCTTTACCTTTTTTCATGACTTTTAGTTTTTAGAATTGTTTTTAATTTTTCCCGTGCATGGAATAATCTCGATTTAACTGTCCCGCCAGATATGTTCAGAATGGCACTGATTTCCTTAAGACTAAAGTTTTCTATGTAGAACATCCGAAGAACTATTTGCTGCTTTGGATTTAAAAGCTTTATAGCCCCTCTCAAAGTTTCCAATTCTGAAATGCTCGCTTGAGTTTCTCCTCGTTGTACCCTTTGAAAGTAACCGTAAACCTCCTTTTTACCCCTGGTTGATCTATCCTTATTGAGGTGATCGATACATTTTCGATTAACAATCTTTAAGGCCCACATCCCAAAACTGTTAGGATCCCTTAATGCATCCAGTTTAAGACAGACGGTTTTCCAACTTTCCTGTACAATATCCTTAGAGGATTCCGGATCCTTGGTTGTCCAGAAAGCGTGCCTATACATTTTAATATGATGCCGTTTAACCAAAATGTTCAGCGCTTTTTTATTCCCTCTTTTATATTCGAGTACCAGCAATCCGTCAAATGTTTTTTCAGGGTTTTCCATGTCTGTTTCTATTCTAAAGACAGGAACATTTCAAAAAGGTTCAAAATTTTCAGCTTTTTTTTAATGGCACTATTAAAGATAGCGTTAAAAACCACTTGAAATAGTACATTTGCCCATGCGTAAAAAGCGAGAAAAGAAAATCTTTGAGCAAGTGGAAGTCATTGATGCCGGTGCCAAGGGGAAATCTGTAGGAAAGGCCCCTGATGGAAAGGTGATCTTTATATCCAATGCCGTACCGGGAGATGTGGTAGAAGTTCGGACTACAAAAAAAAGACGAGCATATTACGAAGGGGTTGCCACCAAATTTCACAGCCTGTCTGATAAAAGAACAGAGCCGGTTTGCGAACATTTCGGCACATGTGGTGGGTGCAAGTGGCAAAACATGGCTTATGAACACCAATTACAGTATAAGCAAAAGGAAGTAGTAAATAATTTGCTTCGCATTGGACACCTTGAATTGCCCGCTGTTCTTCCCATCATTGGGTCGGAAAAACAATACTTTTACCGGAACAAGATGGAATTCTCTTTTTCAGATAGTCGTTGGTTAACCCAGGAAGAAATAAACGCACCGGAAGAAATTGCGGATAAAAACGCCCTTGGCTTTCATATTCCCGGAATGTGGGACAAGGTGCTGGATATCAGGAAATGTCATCTGCAGCGCGATCCCTCTAATGCAATCAGGCTTGCTGTCAGGGATTACGCTATAAAAAATAGTATGCGGTTTTTCAATCCGAGAAGGCAGGAAGGTTTATTAAGAACTTTAATGATACGCACATCTACCACGGGAGCGTTAATGGTCCTTGTTCAGTTTTATGAAGATGACGAAGTACTAAGAACTAAACTACTCTCGCACCTTGAGCAGCAATTTCCGGAAATCAGTTCCCTGCTATATGTCATCAACAGGAAACAGAATGACACCATATATGATCAGGAGGTAATTTGTTTTTCGGGTAAGGATCACATTTTTGAGGAAATGGACCATCTTCGGTATAAAATCACTGCCAAGTCTTTTTATCAAACCAATTCAGAACAGGCCGTAAATCTCTATGAGGTGGTGGCCAATTTTGCTGCCCTTAGTGGCAAGGAGCTGGTTTATGACCTATACACCGGTACAGGAACCATAGCCCAGTTTATCGCTAAAAAGGCCAGGCAAGTTATAGGAATAGAATCTGTGCCGGAGGCTGTTGCAGCGGCAACGGCAAATGCGGTTTTAAACAAGATTGAAAATGTTGCTTTTTTTGTAGGTGATATGAGGAAGGCCTTCACAGATGATTTTGTTGCGTCACACGGAAAACCCGACCTAATTATTACGGATCCACCCAGGGAGGGGATGCACAAAGACGTAGTGAACCAAATATTGAATACTGCCCCGGATAAGATAGTTTATGTAAGTTGTAACAGCGCTACACAAGCCAGGGATCTGGCAATCTTAGACGTTATGTACAAGGTGGTGAAAATTCAACCTGTAGATATGTTTCCGCAAACACATCACGTGGAAAATGTTGTACTTTTGGAAAAACGCCCGACAACTAATGACTAAAATCCGAATATTCCTCCTCTTTTTACTTGGGTGGGGTTTTTTTATTGCTTGTGAAAAGGATGATATCTGCGTAGACGGGGACACTCCCCTATTGATCATTCGCTTTTATGATGCTGCGGAGCCTACTGCTCTTAAGACCGTAAGTAGTCTCAGGATAGTTGGTATTGGACAGGAAAATCCGGTAGATACCTTTAGTGATCGTACCAATCTGGATTCTGTAGCCATTCCCCTGCGCATTAATGAACCAGACAGTGGTTTTCTGATTATCCTTGATTCTGCGGATGAAGATGAAGCAGAAACCGGGAATATTGATGCTCTGAGCTTTTCTTACACAACAGATGAAGTTTTTGTGTCGAGAGCCTGCGGATTTGTTGCCAACTATTCTGATCTCAATCAGGTGCTTACGTCGGATTCAGATAATTGGATACAGAGTATAGAAATTGCCAACAATTTAGTTACGAAACAGGATAGCGCTCATGTTAAGATCTTTCATTAAGCTATTTTTTTTCCTGGGGATAATAATTGGCCAGGCACAGGAACCAACCCCCGAAAATTCGGCAAGCGACAGCCTGGAAAACAAAGAAGCTTATGGTCTGAGGGCAGGAATAGACCTTAGCAGGCCCCTTCTCAGTGTTTTAAATGACAACTATACCGGATTTGAGATCGTTGCAGATTACCGCCTCACTCAAAATTTATATATCGCAGGAGAGTTGGGGAATGAAGAGAAAACACAATTTGAAGAATTAGGCAATGAATTCAGCGTCAATATTGCAGAATTGTACAACTTCACAACCAAAGGCAGCTATTTAAAGCTGGGGGTGGACTTTAATACCTATGAAAATTGGTACGGAATGAACAACACCATCTTTGTTGGAGGACGGTATGCCTTTAGTACCTTAACACAAACTGTAAATAATAATAGAATTTATGACAGTAACAGATACTGGAATACGGGAAACCTGGCTAGTGGCACTACCGGACCAGTAGAGTATAGTGGTCTTAATGCATCCTGGATTGAGTTTCTATTTGGACTAAAGGCCGAATTATTTGCTAATATCTACCTTGGTGCTAGCGTACGCCTGGCTTATTTGATCAGTAATAAAGAAGCTGATAATTTCCCCAATTTGTGGATTCCCGGATTTAATAAAGTTACAGAAGGCAGTAAGTTTGGTGTTGGCTATAACTATTCACTTACGTATTTCCTCCCACTTTACAAAAAACGTAAATCCCCAAAGCCTACAAACTCTTCACAATAGAAGCAATTAAATTTCTCTGATCCCCTTTATAAAAATCCACTTCATCATGATCTTCAGACCATTATCCCCCTGGATGACCCCAAATTTAGGAGCAAGGATATTGGCAAT
>CBDUAW010000270.1:0-4007 GCA_965365215.1 uncultured Eudoraea sp.
AAACAGTTCGCCTTAGTAAACTCCTTGAAAAGAATGCAAGTTATCGACTATTTGAAGACCTGGGCACTGAACCCAGTGTATACTATCTCCCCCCAAAAGACAGAATTGTACCCTACGAGGAAGGACTTGAGAATTACAATGAATTTCAGTCGGTTGAAAAACCTGAACAATGAAAGGAAAGTATAATTATTTAATCAGAGATGTTGGGCCAAAGAAATTCAATTTACTGGGGAAACTTTGGCTAGGACTGCTATTGTTTATTACCATTGCCGGAATAGTGGCTTATATTGATCAACTAAGAAAAGGCCAGGAGGTCACCAATATGAGAGACTATTCTTTATGGGGTGTCTATATTTCCAATTTTGTTTTTTTTGTGGCCACAAGTTTTGTTGCAGCAATCGTGGTGGCTGTACTCCGACTTACGGCCAATGAATGGAGAAGGCCCTTTGTAAGACTTGCTCAAATAGTTGGTTTAGCTTGTATCATAATGGCCGGAATTACCATTATTATTGACATGGCCAGGCCAGATCGCCTTTTCAACCTTTTTATTCATGCCCGGCTTCAATCGCCTATTACCTGGGATGTCATTATTATCCCCACATTTATAATGGTCAGCCTTCTTTTATTGTATTTTCCCATGATCCCTGATATGGCGATCCTGAGTGATCACTACAAAAAGCAAAAACCCAGATTAAGCCGGATTTATGGTTTCCTTGCCCTTAATTGGAACTGGAAGGAAAAACAGATCGCCCTTCAGCAAAAGTCGATCCAACTATTGGCCTTAATGCTTATCCCACTTGGGTTAATTCTGGAATCTATTGATGCCTACCTGTTCTCTACAACCTATCGCGTTGGCTGGGACAGTTCCAACTTTGCGCCTTATTTCATTTCCGGTGCAATGGTTTCAGGGATTGGTGCTCTTGTTCTTGTGGTTTATGTGGTTCGCCGATATAAAAAACTTCATGGTTATATTACGGAGTATCATTTTGATAAAATGGGAAGGCTCTTCAATCTGGCTTGCTTCCTTTATCTATATTTCAATGTTAATGAATATGTGGTTCCGTTATTTACTTCTAAAAAGGCAGAGAGTGCCCATTTACAAACCCTTCTCGAGGGAGAATATGCAATGCCGTTCTGGATTGTGCTCCTGGTTGGTTTGGTACTGCCTGCCATTTTACTCCTCTTTAAAGCATTTCGAAAACCCAGAGCAATGGCAATCATCTCACTTTTAGTAGTAATCTGCTCTTGGTCTAAAAGATATATTATAGTTACCCCAACGCTGTTACATCCTTATCTCCCCATTCAGGGAGTGCCCGAATCCTGGAGACACTATTTCCCTAGTCTGCATGAATGGATCATAACGGCAGCCACCCTTGCCCTGGCACTATTGATTATTACCCTCCTTGTTCGCTATGTACCGGTAATATCTATTGATAAACTTGCTGAAGAAGAACAACTTTCTAAAACCAAAGAATTGCTAAAGGAATGAGGAATTATAATAGGCTACATAGCATTTCAACTACCCTTGCCCTTGCCCTTGTGCTCCTGCTTTTCCTGGCAACCTCGGCAAATGCACAAAAAAAGGAACGTTTACGCCTCTCAGCCACCTATACCAAGGAAATGAATGGTCCTCTGTACCTGGATTTTCAGGCTACCGCGCGAATTGACCAGCAAACGGTGAGTATACCGGACGTGGAATTGGGGGTGTTTTATGAGGTGGATGGAGAGGAATTCACTCTGGGAAAAGTGAACACAGATTCTAATGGTAAAGCACGTTACACGATAAAGGGAATTGACATAATTCGGCCCGATTCTACCGGCCTCTATATTTTAGGCGGATCATTTGCCGGCAATAATACCTTTAGGCCTGCAAACCGCACAGTTGAATTCCGGGATGCCTCTCTGGAGGCCACCCTACAGGTGGTGGATAGTGTTACACATGTTTATGCCACCTTAAAGGATACAAAACTTGATAGCCTTGTGGCCGATGCAATGATCAAAGTACAAGTACAGCGCATGTTCAAGCCGCTGGTAGTCAGTGAGGAATTTCTGATGACTGATGAGGAAGGAAGTATTCTTGTAGCCATGCCTAATGATGTCCCGGGAAGGGACAGTATCCTTACTCTTGAGGTAGTAATTGATGATAATGATGATTATGGCAACATAAAGACAAGGTTCGATGCTTTAATTGGCATACCTATTGTAGAAGATACTACATATCATGAAAGGTCCCTTTGGGCGCCTCGTGGCAAAACACCCCTATTTATTCTGTTTTTCACAGGAATTTTGATAGTGGGATCCTGGGGAGTTATTATATATCTTATTATGAACCTTTATAAAATTGCTAAAACCAGTTAATATGAAAACGCTTAAATCTTTTATTCCAATTGCCTTTATAGCGATGCTTTTCTACGCTTTTCAGCCCCCGGTACAAGACGAATGGGTAGTTCCTGAGAAATACATCAATATGAAAAATCCAACTGATCCTTCAGTGGACCTAAATATTGGGAAAGCCCTTTATAAAAAGCATTGTCAGTCTTGTCATGGAAAAGAGGGCTACGGAGACGGCCCTAAAGCGGCAGATCAAACCGGAGACCTGGGCGATTTCTCTTCAGAAGAGTATCATGCACAAACTGATGGTGCGCTGTTTTACAAGACTTCATTCGGGAGAGGTGACATGCCGGATTACACCAAAAAAATGCCAGATGACGAAGATCGATGGTTAATAGTTAACTATATGAGAACTCTCAAAGAATAATTAAGCCAAAACAAAGATTAGTCCGATTGGATTAATAACAACCAACCAAAGGTTAAATCAATGATACAAAAGATATCTCATCTTCGATTGATTAGTATTTCCCATAAGACGGCCCCGGTGAGCTGCAGAGAACGCTATTATGTAGCAGATAATCAAAAGCAGGCCCTCTTTGATCTACTTGGCAATACCTTTCTGGATATCTCCTCTGTTTTACTATTGGTTACTTGCAACAGAACGGAGTTATATTTCGAATCACAAAAAACGGCAGCCAGGAATGTTCGAGATCTTTTCATTGAATATTGTACAGGAGAGTTTGGTAAAACTGCCGAAGATCTATTTATAACAATAGATAGAACAGAGGAATCCGTAAAGCACTTACTACGAGTTGCCGCCGGGTTGGAATCCTCTATCCTGGGAGATGCAGAAATATTGCATCAAATTAAGAAAGCCTATCATTTCAGTCTCCAAAGAAGTTTACAGGGATCCATACTAGAACGTGCTGTACAGACGGTCTTTCGATCACACAAACGGGTAAGCAATGAAACTGCATTCCGGGATGGCACTACCTCCACTGCCTTCCGTGCGCTAGACCTGATCAGGGAGGTTTTTGGAGAAGAAGCTCAAGCGAAAAAAATTCTATTTGTAGGAGCAGGAGACATTGTATGCCAATTATTTAAGTACAATACCAAATTCAATTTTAAGCAGGTATGGATCACCAATCGTACCGCCTCCAAAATGATCCTATTGACACAGCAATATCGCTCCCATATTTTCCCATGGAAAGCTTTGATAGCTAACGATCTCCGAGATTTCGATGTGATCATAAGTGCAGTCAGCAACCGTTCTTCCCTGATCACAAAAGGTGTAAACCTCAACAGACAATTACTACTAATAGATCTGGCAGTTCCCGGTAATATTGACCCCAGGCTCCAGAAACATCCCCTGGTCAAATATGTAGACCTTGATAATATAACCTCCCAATTGAAGGAAAACAAAGCTTCTCGAAAGGAAGCAATATCAGCGGTCGCAAAAATAATTCAGGAAGAATGGACGTCTTTTTGTACATGGCACCAGCAACGGCCGCTCAGAGATTTACTGGCACAAAGGAAAAGGCAAACGCTTGAAATCAGTTGTACGGGTTTCATGATGCTGGTTGAAAGAGATCGGAAACAAAAAGAAGCTGCGGAACAGAGGTTATACGAACCAGGGGCCCACGTCGTCGCCCTCCCTGGCGGTCACGAATTGTAGC
>CBDUAW010000271.1:0-3980 GCA_965365215.1 uncultured Eudoraea sp.
ATATTTTTAATTTCTTCATTCTCAAATACCTTATGTTGCATGGCTTTCTCCACATTAAGGATCTTTCCCCTAAGTGGAAGAATGGCCTGGAAGTTCCTGTCCCGTCCCTGCTTGGCAGTCCCTCCTGCAGAATCTCCCTCTACCAGGAAAACTTCACATTTTTCAGGATCCTGTTCCGAACAGTCGGAAAGTTTACCCGGCAATCCACCTCCTGACATTACGTTCTTTCGTTGCACCATTTCACGGGCCTTGGTAGCCGCGTGGCGCGCCTGTGCTGCAAGGATTACCTTCTGAACAATTGTTTTGGCATCATCTGGATGCTCTTCAAGATAGTTGGTCAGCATCTCAGAAACTGCCTGACTCACCGCAGAAGATACTTCCCTGTTCCCTAATTTCGTTTTGGTTTGACCCTCAAACTGAGGTTCTGCCACTTTAACAGAAACAATTGCCGTAAGACCTTCCCGGAAGTCATCTCCTGAAACATCGAACTTCAATTTGTCGAGCATCCCGGAATTATCCGCATACTTCTTTAAGGTAGTAGTAAGTCCCCTTCGAAAACCAGAGAGGTGCGTTCCCCCTTCATGGGTATTAATGTTATTAACATAAGAGTGCAGATTCTCGGTATAACTGTTGTTATAAATCATTGCTACCTCCACAGGTATATCATTCTTTTCACCCTCCATCGAAATCACACCTTGGATCAGCGGCTCGCGATTACTGTCCAAAAACCTTATAAATTCCTTAAGTCCTTCCTGAGAGTGGAAGGTTTCGGTAAGGAATTCATCCTTTTCCCCTTTTTGTCTCCTATCTGTAATGGTAATTGTGATCCCCTTATTCAAATAGGCCAATTCCCTCATCCTGTTAGACAAGGTCTCGTAACTGAATTCTATAGTTTGGGTAAAGATCTCCTCATCCGGGTGAAAAGTAACTATAGTACCATTTTTATCGGAGTCACCCACACTCTTTACCGGGTAGAGGGTTTTGCCTCTTTCATATTCCTGCTCCCATATCTTACCTTCCCGATACACGGTTGCCTTTAAATGATTGGACAAGGCATTCACCACAGAAACCCCAACCCCATGGAGCCCTCCGGATACCTTATAGGAATCCTTGTCAAATTTGCCCCCGGCACCAATCTTGGTCATTACTACCTCCAGGGCGGAAACACCTTCCTTTTTATGCATCCCAACCGGGATTCCCCTACCATTATCTGTAACTGTAACGGAATTGTCTTCATTAATGGTAACTGTAATAGTATCACAGTGACCTCCCATGGCCTCATCTATGGAATTATCTACCACCTCATAAACCAAATGATGCAATCCTCTAACACCTACATCACCAATATACATGGACGGACGCATTCTTACATGTTCAATACCTTCCAGGGCCTGAATACTATCCGCGCCATAACTGTTCTTTTTTACTTCTTCGCTCATAGAAAAAATTAGGTTATTTTTCAATTTTTTGCAATCTAACAAATATACTGAATACCCCGTAGAATATAATGTTTATGGGGGTGTCCCCACCCTAAGTTATCAACAATTTAACAACAATTTATGCTTCTGCCAGTCACAGTGTAAATATTACACAGGATATGACATTTATTAGGTTTTTGAGATAGGAATGATTGTACTTTTGTGCCTGACTACAAAAGGTTTACCAAAATGGCAGATTCCAGAACGGCTTCGTTAAAATTAATGTCGCATATCCAAAAGGTGGTCGATATTCAAAGCAAGATCATTTATTTCCTGCTGAGTATTATTTTGTCCTTCGGCCTCACCTATATGCTTTATGAACCTGCGCTTGACCAGGCCCAGCTCTATGTCCTCTTCTTGTTGTTTCTGGCCATTGGATTATGGGTTACGGAGGCTATCCCCCCATTTGCTGTAGGCCTTCTGGTTTTTGGCTTTCTCATCTTTGCCATGAACAGTTATTATTCCGAGATTGATCCGGACAACGTAAAGGCTCATTATGTGGGCTATATTAATTCATGGTCTAGTAGTGTAATCTGGTTGATGCTCGGAGGGTTTTTTATAGCCGAAGCCATGCGGAAAACACGTCTGGACCAGGCCGTATTCAGGATATCGACATCCCGATTTGGTACAAGTCCAAAGTATATCCTTCTGGGGCTTATGCTGACTACAGCCCTGTTTTCCATGATTATGTCTAATACGGCTACAACGGCCATGATGATTGCTTCTGTAATGCCTTTTATCAATACGCTCGACAAGGACTCACCCTTTTCTAAAGCTACACTCCTAGGGATTTCCGGGGCTGCTTCTATTGGGGGTATGGGCACACTCATTGGATCTCCTCCCAATGCTATTGCAGTGGAAGCCCTGAATAATCACGGGATAGATATTGGATTTCTTGAATGGATGATGGTGGGGTTCCCCCTCTCTGTTCTTCTGACTATACTTTTCTGGTTCTTACTGACCAAAAGGTATATCCCTAGAAAAAAGAAAATGATTATTGAGTTGAAAGAAGAGACCGCAGATCCGGAAGACAATTCCTATAAATTTGAGAAAATCAAAAAAAGGGTAGTACTCACCGTCCTGGGTTTAACGCTGTTACTGTGGCTTACGGAAAAAGTACATGGAATCCCTGCTTCGGTTGTTTCTCTGTTACCGATCATTCTTCTGACCATGTCTGGGATTATTAGTGGAGATGATGTAAGGAGCCTCCCCTGGGACACTCTTATGCTTGTGGCAGGAGGGCTGGCCCTTGGCCTGGCTATCAAAGAAACCGGGCTCGCCAGTTTCTATGTGGAGCGCATCCAGGAATATGAACTGAATTTTTATGTTCTCGCGCTCTGTTTCGGATTCCTGACAGTGATCATGTCTAATGTAATGAGCAATACGGCTACGGCCACCATTCTTATCCCAATTGGCATCATCTTAACATACAATAACCCCGTAGTTCTTCCACTCGTCATTGGTCTATGTGCTTCCACCGCACTTTTTCTTCCTATATCTACCCCTCCCAATGCCATTGCCTACAGCACCGGGAAATTGGAACAGAAGGATTTCCGATATGGAGGTATTGCCTTTGGATTAATTGGTCCCATCATTATTTCCTTATTTGTGGTACTGCTATTTACCTATTTAATATAAAGCATAAAAAAAGCATCTCCATTGAGATGCTTTTTCTTGACTAATCAAACTACACAAGGCCTAAATACGACAAGGTAGCCTGCTATACAGTGCTTGTCGCATCATTTCACGTAAGCGTCCTCATGTACTTTTGCTACTGCCCTTCCGGAGGGGTCGTTCATGTTTTTAAAAGCCTCATCCCATTCCAGGGCTATTTTGGTACTACAGGCTACCGATGGTTCCTGTGGCACCGACAAGGCCGCCGCATCACTCGGGAAATGTGATTCAAAGATAGATCTGTAGTAATACTCTTCCTTGGTAGTTGGCGTTTGCATTGGAAAACGGAATTTAGCATTGGCCAATTGATCATCACTGATTTCCTTTTCCACAAGATCCTTTAAGGTATCTATCCAGCTATACCCCACTCCATCCGAAAACTGTTCCTTCTGTCTCCAGGCCACACTTTCGGGTAACATATCTTCGAAAGCCTTTCTGACTACCCACTTTTCCATACGCTCCCCGTTGATCATTTTGTCCTTTGGATTAATCCTCATGGCAACATCCATGAATTCCTTGTCCAGAAAAGGAACACGCCCCTCTATACCCCAGGCCGCCAAGGATTTATTGGCCCTGAGGCAATCGTACATATGCAGCTTTTTTAACTTTCGAACTGTTTCCTCATGAAAGTCCTTTGGACTTGGGGCTTTGTGGAAATACAAATAGCCTCCGAAAAGCTCATCAGCCCCCTCCCCTGACAATACCATTTTAATACCCATTGATTTAATTACTCGGGCCATCAGGTACATGGGCGTAGATGCCCTGATGGTGGTAATATCATAGGTTTCAAGATTATAGATAACATCCTTAATGGCATCCAGACCTTCC
>CBDUAW010000272.1:0-3963 GCA_965365215.1 uncultured Eudoraea sp.
TTACGCTGATACTAACGGAATTCTTTTCTTCCAATCCCAACCATAACGCACCATATAGAAAAACCACTTCCCTGCTGCCAATCCCGCCTATGGTAATGGGTAAAACGGCCACGATTGAGGAAATGAGAAAAAGGAAGAGGTATGAAAAAAGGTCGGCATCAATACCCAGGGCTTTCCAAATAAAGTAAACAGCCAGGAGCTGAAAAAACTGTACAAGGGCCGAATACCAAAGAGAATTCCAGAAAACAGGATTAACATAATTGAAGAACCTTTTATTTAGCAGCCAGAAAACAAGTATAGCAGCCCCCATAGCCATAGCGGATAACCACTGATATTTGGTGATGACCTCCTGCTCCAGGAAAAATGTCAGGATACAGGCATATATAAACAGCAAAAGCAAACCGCTTAACCGGTCAAGGACCATTATTGCTATAATCCTTTTTGTTTCAACCCCGTACTTTTTTTTAATGAGATATCCCTTATATGCATCCCCGCCAATACCACCTGGGAGAAAAAGATTGTAAAACATCCCGAGCAAATAGAGCTTAAGATTGCTTAAATGGCTAAGTAAAATCCTTAGATGGTGGAGATAGAGATTTAACCTGAAAGCCGCAATTAGTTTGGAAAGTACAAAGGTGATCAACGCTAACAACAGATAGTGTGGCTGAGTGTTCCTTATGGAATCCCAAACCTGTTGGTAATCGATCTTTTTAAAAACAAAATATAACAGCAACAGGCTAATTGCCACCTTTATTATTGCGGTAACCCATTTTTTACGAACCACTGCCACCTTTGGAAACTCTTTTTATGCGATACGGTCGCTTTTTTTGTGATTCGTAATAGGTTCTGATCAATAGTTCCATCACAATTCCTATGGTGAACAGCTGTATCCCCGCCAGGATAAACATCATTCCAAAGATCAGCAATGGCCGGGTTCCTATGTCTTCCCCAAATCCCCATTTAAGAATAAAAAGGTAAATATTTATAAAGAACCCCAAGAGGGTGAGAAAAACCCCGAAAATCCCGAAAAGATGAATGGGTCTCTGAAAATACTTGCGGATAAACAGCAGTAGCATCATGTCCGCAACTACTTTGAATACTCTTTCAAGGCCATATTTGGAAACCCCGGCATTTCGCGCATGGTGCCTCACAGGGATCTGTTTTATCTGAGCTCCCTCAAGGTGTGCCAAAAGAGTAATAAACCGGTGCATTTCCCCATATAGATTTAATTCCTTGGCAATATCCTTGGTGAAAACCTTTAGAGCACAACCGTTATCCTTTATGTCCAGTTTGGTAACCCTTCGGACCATGAAATTGGCTATTTTAGAAGGAATTTTTTTGATGAGGGAATCTTTTCTTTTTTGTCGAATGCCGGTTACTACATCGAACTCGTCGCCTATGGCATATTCCAGCATTTTTGGGATGTCTTCCGGATCGTTCTGCAGGTCCCCATCCATCGTAATAATATAATCTCCCTTAGCATAGTCTATCCCGGCAGCCAGCGCCAGACTCTGCCCGTAATTCTTTTTTAATTCAACGAGGTGTACCCTCAAATCATTCATGCCTTTTACAATCATACCCGTCCTATCTGTAGAAAAATCATCTACATAGACAATCTGATAGTCATATCCTTCCAGGGCATCATGGATCTTTTTTGTGAGTAGGGCAACATTTTCAGCTTCGTTGTACAGGGGAACAACAATAGAGAGATGCGCTTCAGTTACGGGATTCATTGTAGCGGATTAGAATTGCGGTAAAATTAGCCTTTTTTTTATTTTAACTCCTCTCTATAGGTCTCAATCAAAAGTTCCGCCGCTTTAAAAGGGGATATTTTATTATTTCCCACCTGTAAAATCAATTTCTGTAATTGACTTTTCACCTTGGGATGATGATAGAAATTGGACTTTAAAAGCTCATTTACGGTTTGTATTAACCAATTGGTATTCTGCTCCTTTCGATGTTTATTAAAATAACTGTTTTCCTTGGCATTCTCCACATAATCGGTAATCAACTCCCAGAGCTCTGTGATTCCTGTATTTTCCCTTGCGGAACAGGTCCTTATCTGGGGGATCCATCCGTTAGATTTAGGGGGGTATAATTGAATAGCCCGTTCAAACTCTGCCTTAGCCCGCATGGCCTTTTTAAGATTGTCTCCGTCTGCCTTATTGATTACAATGGCATCGGCCATTTCCATAATTCCTCTTTTTATTCCCTGCAACTCGTCACCGGCTCCTGCCAGCTTTAGCAACAGAAAAAAATCGACCATGCTATGCACAGCGATTTCACTCTGACCTACTCCAACTGTTTCAATAAGTATAATATCATAACCTGCCGCCTCGCACAAAATAATTGTTTCCCTGGTTTTACGGGCTACGCCGCCCAGAGAGTCACCCGTAGGGGAAGGTCTTATAAAAGCGTCCGGATCAATGGCCAGATCCTGCATTCTTGTCTTATCTCCCAGGATACTCCCCTTTGTTATAGAACTACTTGGATCTACCGCCAGAACGGCAACTTTTTTTCCCTTAACGGTCAACATCTTACCCAAACGTTCGATAAAGGTACTTTTACCAACCCCCGGAACGCCTGTGATTCCAATTCGTATGCTTGAACTTGGTTGGGAAAGACAGTTTTCAATTACGGTACCTGCTTTTTCCTGATCTTCTTTCCGGGTGCTTTCAACCAGGGTTATGGCTCTGGCTAATAGCGATTTATCACCGGAAATAATTCCTTCTGTAAGTACCGCTGCGGAAGGGGTTTTCTTTCTATGGAATTGCTTAAGGGCGATCGTTTTGATTATTTAAAGGATTTGAATTCTGGTGTTAGTTATCAATCGGAATTCTCACCATGGTCTTATCCCATTTTAGGATCAGGTATAGCTCCGGACCGTCCTCAAAATCTACCGTAAAACTCTCTTCAACATTTTCCAGGGCCATTACCGGTACCTGCACCTCCAGGACATCGCTTTCCGGGTTTCTGGTAGTTTTCCTTCCTCCGCTACTGATGGTGACACCCCAATCAGGGATTTCCCTATTAAAATAAATGCCCCATTTTTCCTTACCGGGCTTAGTCCATAGGGAATAGGTTCCTGATGGAAGTTTTTTATCCATGATAGTCAGATCTGTTTCCGTAGTAAAAGTGGTTGGTTCATTTGCTCCGGTGCGCCAAACAACGTCGAAAGGAACAAGGTCGCCAAAAATAACCCGGCCCTTTTTAAAAGGACTACTGTATTTTACCTTAAGATTTAATCCTTCTTTTAGGTAAGTCGCTGTTTTTTCAGGGCTGTGTTTCTTGGTTTGTTCTCTGAGATAGGGCATCCCCACAAAGTAAAATAGTAAGGCCAGGGCTGCAAGTACAATCAATACCCACTTAAGAATTTTCATATGGTCAAATTTAGGATTATCGTGCTTCTAAGTTACTAAATCGAAAGTAAAAACGGCTTCATTGTTATAGGTTTCTCCCGGGCTAAGCCGGCTGCTGGGAAAGATATTGAAATTAGGGGCATCTGGTACGTTCTGGGTTTCGAAGCAAATCGCGGCAAAATCTAAAGGGGTGTAGACTACTACTGCAGGTTGATTGCTATTTACGGTAAGCCTGATACCAGAAACTTCAGAGTATACACTTGCCACTGTTTTAGCCCCGGGCTTAACCAAAAAAGGGGTGTCAAAACGTGTTTCCCCAACGGCCCTGGTTTCCCGGAAATCGAACTTACTTCCTTGTACTGCAAGTATTTTTCCTGTGGGAAGTAAATTTGACTTGGTCTGAAGATACGATTTGCAATTTAACCTGAGTTTGTAATGATCAATCTCGCCAGATCTATCGAGCTGAAAGTAAGAGTGGTTTGTCAGATTCACAACTGTAGGTCTGTCGGTTGTGGCTTGGTGGATTATTTTCAGGGAATTTCCCAAAAGCATATAACATACTGAGACTTTCAGATTACCAGGATAGCCCTTTTCCAGATGGGGA
>CBDUAW010000273.1:0-3958 GCA_965365215.1 uncultured Eudoraea sp.
CGGAATATAGTTTTGTACCCGCCTGATTTTTTCAGCACGAATATGTGTCATATATTCATGATTTTCAGGAACATAGGAAACCTGGCCGGTTACCTTGTCTTTCTCCAGGCCACCTACTCTGTGTTCCATACCCGGAGTTCCTGGTATGGCCCAATCTCTTGCCAGGGTATCATCATCCCTGTCGTAGGGGTTCCAGCCTTCTTTGGCCTCTGAAATGGTTCTGGGATTAATATCAGGCATTTCCGATACGGTCTGTATTTTCCAGGGGGCAGAGCCGTTAGCAATGTAGCCATCGGTAAGGAGGATTACAGGGGTCATATGTTCAAGCGTCAGTTTGGATGCCTCATATGCAAAATTGAAGCAATTCGCCGGAGTACTGGCGGCAATTACGATTACCGGACTTTCTCCGTTTCTTCCATACATGGCTTGCAGAAGGTCTGATTGTTCCGTTTTGGTAGGCAACCCTGTAGATGGCCCACCCCTTTGTACGTCGACCACAACCAAAGGCAATTCAACCATCATTGCTAAGCCTAGTGCCTCGCCTTTAAGTGCCAGACCTGGTCCTGAAGTAGTCGTAATAGCTAAATCTCCGGCAAAAGACGCCCCTATCGCCGAAGTAATTCCGGCAATTTCGTCCTCAGCCTGTAATGCCTTTACTCCAAAATGCTTGTGTTTAACAAGTTCGTGAAGGATATCAGAAGCAGGGGTTATGGGATATGAACCCAGGAAGAGATCCAAACCCGACTTCTCTGCTGCTGCGAGGAAGCCCCATGCAGTAGCGGTATTACCCATAATTATACGATAGGTGCCGGGTGCCATCTTAGCCGGGGCAACGGTATACGAATTTGGGATTAGCTCCAAAGTCTCTGCAAAGTAATATCCTGCATTCAACACCTTGGTATTAGCTTCAATCAGTGATGGCTTGCTTTTAAATTTTTTATTGAAAAACTCTATGGTATGGTCAGTAGACCTGTCGTACATCCAGTATACCATTCCCAGGGCAAACATGTTCTTGCTACGGGTAATACTTTTGTTGTCTAATCCTTCCACATCTTTTAGCGCTTCCTTTGTAAGGGAAGTCATGCTTACTTCAATAACCTGAAAGTTTTCCAGGGTGTCATCTTCAAGGGGATTACTTTCATACTGTGCTTTCTCCAAATTTTTCTTGGTGAAGGCATCGGTATCCACAATGATGGTATGTCCTGGCTTTACCGCGTGGATATTGGTCTTTAAGCCTGCAGGATTCATAGCTACCAATAAATCTACATTGTCTCCCGGAGTACTGATCTCCACACTTCCAATATGTACCTGGAAACCAGATACACCGTAAAGGCTTCCCTGAGGAGCCCTTATTTCCGCAGGATAGTTTGGGAAAGTTGCAACGTCATTTCCAAACATTGCCGAGGTATCAGAGAATTGCGTCCCTGTTAATTGCATACCATCCCCGGAATCTCCCGCGAATCTTACTACTACCGCTTCCAGGGTCTGTTGCGGCTGTTCTATTTTTGCCGTCTCCATCTTATTGAGGGTTTATCTTATTTTCCTTAAATTTATTACAAATTGGTCACACCTGAGGTAAAGAGTCCAAATATAGTTTTGTGATTTTTAAAGAAATATGACTTTTATCATTAATAAGCGGGCTTTGGAATTATAATTTAGCAGGTGACTATTAAAATTGTACGTTATGGCTATTATTATTACAGACGAATGTATTAATTGCGATGCATGTGTATCCGAATGTCCCAACAACGCTATTTATGAACCGGATCAGGAATGGTCCTATTCCGATGAAACATCATTGAGCGGAGTTAGCACAACACCTTATGGGGATGAAGTAGATGCCGATGCAGTGAACGAACCCATTTCCGATGAATTCTATTTTATTGTGCCAGATAAGTGTACTGAGTGCAAGGGATTTCACGAAGAACCACAATGTGCGTCGGTTTGCCCGGTAGATTGCTGTGTACCCGATGAAGACCATGTGGAGACAGAGGAACAACTTCTGGCCAAAAAAGCATGGATGCACGGAGAATAACCTCCACTTTGCTTTCTATTTCTTAATTATACGGTTTCCGGTTCTAAAGGAAATCAAAATTCACTCTCCTTTTTTCTATAGGAGAGTGTTTTTTTGCCCTACACTGTTCAGATGAAATGCATTAATTTCCTGATATTTATCATAGTCTGCGCATAGGAATGCTCTTATTTTTATGTCGTTTCTGATCGGTATACCTCTGTTTGTTTAAAAGAGGAAGACAAAAACTTCAATCATTTTGATTATACACTATTCCCAACATCATATAAAGCGCGAATCATGAAGAAAGTAAATCCAAAAATCATCTGTGATGCCAACGAGGCAGTAGCAAGAGTGGCCCATAAAACAAATGAAGTCTGTGCCATATATCCTATTACCCCGGCCTCTCCAATGGGGGAGCACGTAGATGTATTCAGCGCAAGAGGCGAAAAGAATATTTGGGGTAACATTCCCAGAATTGTGGAAATGCAAAGCGAAGGTGGGGCATCTGGTGCGGTTCACGGATCACTACAGGCAGGGGCCTTAACAACCACATTTACGGCCTCTCAGGGACTTTTACTCATGATTCCCAATATGTATAAGATTGCCGGAGAATTACTACCGGCAGTTATCCATGTTGCAGCAAGAACTGTTGCCACACATGCCTTATCTATCTTCGGAGATCATTCTGATGTGATGGCAACCAGGCAAACTGGCTTTTCAATGTTATTTGGGGGATCTGTACAGGAAGCTATGGATTTTGCGCTAATAGCACAGGTGGCATCCCTTAAGAGCAGGGTTCCTTTCCTAAATGTCTTCGATGGCTTCAGGACGTCACATGAAATTTCCAAGATCAATGCTATCCCTGATGAGGTGATTAAAAAAATGATGCCGGAAGATAAGATTATGGAACACAAAAATCGTTCCCTGGACCCTGATCATCCGGTGATAAGAGGTACTTCCCAGAATCCGGATGTCTTTTTCCAGGCCAGGGAGGCGGCAAATGCCTTTTATGATAATGTGCCGGGTATTGTGCAGGATGTTATGGACGAATTTTATGAACATACCGGACGCAGGTATACCCTGTTTTATTATGTAGGCCACCCTGAAGCCGAACGGCTCATTGTTATTATGGGGTCAGGGGAAGGTGCTGTAAAGGAGACAGTAGATACCATGGT
The DNA here is from genome assembly GCA_965365215.1 of uncultured Eudoraea sp. Taxonomy (GTDB): domain Bacteria; phylum Bacteroidota; class Bacteroidia; order Flavobacteriales; family Flavobacteriaceae; genus Lentiprolixibacter. The sequence continues at coordinate 3,190 of CBDUAW010000273.1, forward strand.
CGCAAAGGGCGAAAAGGTAGGAGCAGTATTTGTTCGGTTGTACAGACCTTTTTCCATAAAACACTTTATTGACAGCGTGCCTTCTCAGGTTAATAAAATAGCGGTATTAGACCGCACCAAGGAACCGGGTAGTACAGGAGAGCCCCTTTATCTGGACGTTGTAACTGCATTTGCGGAACAGGATGGTAAAAGACCTGTAATTGTAGGCGGAAGATATGGTTTGTCTTCCAAAGAGTTTAACCCGGCTATGGTGAAGGGTATTTACGACGAACTCCTTAAAGAAAAACCAAAAAATCACTTTACAATAGGGATTAATGATGATGTTGGCCATACCAGTTTAGAATACAAACCCGTCTTCCACACCAAAAAATCAACATTTAACTGTATGTTCTACGGATTAGGTTCTGATGGTACGGTAGGAGCTAATAAAAATTCTATTAAGATCATTGGAGAGACTACGGATAACTTTGTCCAGGGCTATTTTGTCTATGACTCCAAAAAAGCTGGGGCACAAACTATTTCTCATTTGCGATTTGGGCCAGATCCTATCTATTCTTCCTACCTTATTAATACAGCAGATTTTATCGCCTGCCATCAATTCAATTTTATTGAAAAATACGATGTCCTGAAACATATTAAAAAGGGAGGCACCTTCCTTTTGAATTCTCCATTTTCAAATAAGGAGATTTGGGAACAGCTACCAAAGATTATACAGGAGGAAATAATAGAAAATGAAGATTTACTTGAATTCATGAATAATGAATGATTG
>CBDUAW010000274.1:0-3948 GCA_965365215.1 uncultured Eudoraea sp.
TTTTGAAAGGCCATTTCCAATGTATTTTTGGGGGTTCCAAACGCTTTTACGCTGTATTGTTGTTGGATCTTTCGGATTTTGTATTTCTTAAACTCCTTATCGAGATAGGTGCTAATAGCAGAATAAGAATCTTCGGGTATATCTATTTCTTTTACCAGGATCTCAATATCCTTTAGGAGACCATTTTCATCAAATTCAAAACCATAGAATAAGCGGTCTTTTTTGAATTTGGCCTCATAACTCCTTTTAGCGCTGTCAATTTCTTTGTAAAAACGGATCTTTCTGGCTCCATTTAATTCATTTTTTATGAATAAATGGGCTTGCTCGGGGAATTGAGATTTCTTAATACGAAATTCACGTTCATATTTTACCTGAGCCGCTAAATAAGATGCTGTTAAAAGACATACAAGTAAAAAAAAGCATCTACACTTCCTCATATCTAAAGCATTTAATTTCGTGATCATTTACCATTCCCGTGGCCTGCATGTGGGCGTAAACTACTGTGCTTCCCACAAACTTAAACCCACGCTTTTTTAGATCCTTACTAAATCTATCACGATACACAAACCAGAACGCAGGGACTTTCCTTTAGGGGTAATCTTGCCCGATTGGCAGAGGCCCTTATCAACGAAAATAAGATTGATAAGGCCAGGGAAATCATTGATATGGCCATGACCAATATGCCGGTAGAGTACTTTGGGTACTATACCTTCGTGGAGCCATTTGTAGATGGATATTACAAAGCAGGCGAAACCGAAAAAGGCAGGGAACTTTTCAACAAATTGAAATTAATTTATCAGGATCGACTGGACTATTACGCAGGGATCCCCCTTGATGAGCAGTATGATAAAATAGAAGAGATCATTTCAGATATGGAAGGTTATCGCCGTAACATTGATATTCTTATCCAGAATGATGACCGGGAATTGGCAGAGAAAGAAACTGCGGTTTTCAATGATTATATAGATCGTTTTAGCCATTTTTACAGAGATGATCTCCTTGACGACGTGCCTCCGCCGGAAGAGGTTATTGACACTCTGCCAGCTGTGGAAGATTCTGCGATCCGTGAAGAAGTTCAGGTAATAGAAGAATAAATTGCGGAAAGTGAAAGAAATCACTTCCTGGAATTTTTGAATACATTAAGAAATCCGGGAGGCCTTTTTAAACTAGAGATATTCATTGAGAATACCAATCAAGGTATTGGCATCTTGTTCCCCACTTTGTCTCCATACCATTTCCCCTTTTTTGTAGATCATCAGGGTTGGAAGTCCTTTAATACGCAAAGCCTGAGACAGTTCCTTGTTTTTATCTACATCAATTTTAATCACTTTGCCTTTATCTCCCAAAGCTGCTGCCACATCTCTAAGTACAGGATGCATTGCGGTAGATTGCTCGTTCCACTCTGCGTAGAAGTCCAACAATACGGGGATGTTTAAATCAATGAGTTCGCCGAATTTAGACATATAGTAAGCATTGGATTACCCCTCAAAAGTAAGAAAAATTGTTAATAAAATGATTTGAGACAAATATTTGTCAATTACCAGCTTTATTTTGTCACCCCAGGGGTTTTCTTTTAAGGGTTATCACTGTAATTTCGGGCCATATTCCGACTCTCCCCGGGTAGCCCAGAAATCCAAATCCCCTGTTTACATTGATAAATTGTCCCATCTCTTCATATATTCCGGCCCAGTATTTATAGCGCCATTTTACAGGGCTCCATTTTACCCATCCGGGGATTTCAATTCCAAATTGCATTCCATGGGTATGGCCACTAAGAGTTAGGTGATAGTGATAATTGTGCTGAATCACTTTATCTTCCCAGTGCGAAGGATCGTGGCTTAGTAAAATTTTAAAATCGTCTGGAGAGATATTGGCTGTTGCTCGGTCCAGGTTTCCCGCCTTTTTAAATCCACCTCTTCCCCAGTTCTCTACGCCTATCAGTGCCAATTGATCGGAGCCTTTCTTAAGGTACCTGCTTTCATTGAGCAGCAGGTCAAAGCCCATTTCGCGTTGCAATTGCTTTAATTCTTCAAGGTTTTCCCTTTTTAATTCCTCAGTTTCCCATGGCACATAATCCCCGTAATCATGGTTGCCCAGGATTGAAAACTTCCCATCCTTTGCTTCCAGGGTAGCAAAAAGTGAAGCCCAGGGCTTCATTTCCTCTGCTTTGTTGTTGACCATATCCCCGGTAAAAAAAATGGCATCACTTTGTTGTTTATTGATCAGATCAACGGCGTATTCAATTTTCTTGCGATTATCAAAACTCCCACTGTGGATATCGGAAATTTGGGTAATCTGGTATCCGTCAAATGCCTGTGGCAAATCATCAAACTCCATTTGATATCGAAGCACCTTAAAATTATATTTCCCCCTGTACATTCCATAAAGCAGTGCCCCAAAAGGAATAGAAGCGATCCCCATAGCTATCAGGCTCAGAAACCTGCGCCTGGTGGGTAGACTGAATTCTTCAGTACTCCCGAAGAATTTTTGATAAATGGCCGCCACAAAACGGAATAGGTCCTCTGAGAATAAAAAGGTTATGGTAATAATTTTAAAGGTTAACATGGCTACAAGAAAACCAAAGGCATAGCTTTTAGGACGGCTAAGTACCCTTCCTGCTTCTTCACCCCAGGTGAATTGGTAAATAAAATTCCCAATTACAACTAGGGATAAGGCCATAAATGCATAATAAACCCAGGGAAACCTTGTCACTGTTTTAAGGGCCTGCAAAGCATAAAAGCCCATAATCAGGTAAATAACGATAAAGATGATCCAACGGAGCATACTACTTTTTTACAAATATATCTCTTTAGGCAATTAAACTAAGGGCCTCTTAGGCATTATTTAACGCTTCGTACTACAGTGGCAATCTTATTGAATTCGGTTCTTAAAATCTGATGTTCGGAAAGACCATTTAGTCCCATCAAGGTAAGGTCAGGCAAACGCTCCAAATTGGGGATAAGCTCTGAGCCGGAAAGATGTATAGCCCTGAACCCCTCCTTCATAAATTGCACAGCCTTAGGGGCGTTGATCCCCCCACCCGGCATAACAGTACAATGCTTTGACTGTTCATTTAATTGGTTTAACAAAGCCTCGCCCTTCCCGGCATCTGCCTGCTGGCCCGAACTGAGAAGGAAATCAATACCCATAGCATCCAATTCGGCAAAAGCTTCCAGGGGTTGGGATACCCAATCAAATGCCCTGTGAAAAGTAAATGCCATTTCCCCAGACAACTCAATAAGTTCTGAGGTGCGATCTAAATCCAGGGAATAGTTTTTTAGGAGCACCCCAGACACTACACCTGCAACACCTAGTTTCCTGCACGCCAAAACATCGGCCTTCATCACTTCAAACTCCTGCTCCGTGTAGGTAAAATCCCCGCTTCTGGGCCTGATCAAAACATGTATCGGAATTTCCAGCCTGGATTTCACCAGCTGGATAAGACCGTAAGAAGGTGTAATGCCTCCTACAGCTAGTTCAGTACATAATTCAACCCTATCAGCCCCGGCCTTTGCCGCAATTAATGCGGAATCGAGGGAATTGGCACAGACTTCAACAATCATAATTACTTATATTTAGCTGTGTTAAAAGTAAACATGCAGCGATATGAAAAGAAGAAATTTCCTTAAAAACTCCACTTTGGGTACCGCCGGCCTGCTCACCGTGAATGTGGCAAATTCCTGTAATTCAGAAAATACAGCGAAACCAAAAGAGTCCCAAACTATTGAAAAACCCAGTATCTCTCCTATCGTAATTGCTACCTGGGATTTTGGAAATGCCACAAAAAAAGCCTGGGAAGTTCTTCAAAATAACGGAAGTTCCCTGGATGCAGTTGAACAGGGTGTAATGGTAGAAGAAGCTGATGTTGGAAACCAAACGGTAGGTAAAGGCGGGCGACCGGATCGGGACGGTAATGTAACCTTAGATGCATGTATTATGGATCATGAA
>CBDUAW010000275.1:0-3923 GCA_965365215.1 uncultured Eudoraea sp.
ATCTTTGCGGGCTTCCGGCTTCAATTGTCTTTCCACTATATAAGAATAGGGCTCCAGATCTGGCTGGTGATTGGGATTTACCTCAAAAACCTCCTTTTCTCGTTTCAAAACCTGTAACCCCATATAGGCTCCCCCCAAATCACCTGTAACTACCAACAGATCATTGGGTTTAGCTCCAGACCTGTATACAAGGTCTTTTTCCTTAGCGGTGCCAATAGCTGTTACACTTATAAGCATCCCCTTGTTTGAAGAGCTGGTATCGCCCCCAACCAAATCTACCTTGTACAATTTGCAGGCTAAGGCTACCCCGCTATAGAATTCCTCAAGGGCTTCGAGCGGAAACCGATTGGAAACCGCCACGGATACCGTAATTTGTGAAGCCTGGGCGTTCATCGCATAAACATCGCTCAGATTAACCATTACCGCCTTGTAACCCAGATGCTTCAAAGGGGTGTAACTTAGGTCAAAATGGACCCCTTCTATCAGGAGATCAGTGGTAAGCACCACATCCTTACCACTATAACGCATCACAGCGGCATCATCACCAACCCCTTTTATAGTAGAAGACTGTTGAGGGATAAAATCTTTTGTCAAATGTGCTATCAGGCCAAATTCCCCCATTTCTTCTAAAGGGGTTCTCGTTGTATCCTTGTTTTCAAACATGATGCAAAAATACGGAGTGAAGCGATATTAATCTTATCTTTAGAGTGAAAAAGAATCTTACATCAGCCAATTTTGCTATGAAACAACTTCTCTTAATTTTATTCAGTTTGTTTTTGGTAATAAGTTGTTCTAAAGGGGATGACTCTCCTGTGAACAATAACAATATGGGTAATATGAACGACGAACCGCCTGATGATGATGACGGGGAGACGCCTATTACCGGTTTTACGCCATGTGATAATGGAATGGCCGGGGTTTACCCATGTAACGGATACGACCTCCTGGCACAAATCTCGCTGAATGAGCTAAGCGCGGCTTCGGGCAATGATATCTGGGGATGGACAGATAGTGATACCGGGAAGGAATATGCCTTAATGGGTCTGGATAACGGAACTGCTTTTATCGATATAACGGATACGGAGAACCTAATTTACCTCGGGAAGTTACCCACGGCAACCAGTTCCAGTGCCTGGAGAGACATTAAGGTGTTTCAAGACCATGCCTTTATTGGTGCGGAGGCTTCCGGACATGGGATGCAGGTTTTTGATCTTACGAAACTCAGAAATGTGGGCAGTCCGCCAGTGGTATTTAGTCAGGATGCAAGATTCACCGGATTTGGAAATTCGCATAATATTGTCATCAACGAAGCAACAGGTTTCGCTTATGCCGTGGGAACCACCAGGAGCGATACCTATAATGGGGGAGCGCACTTTGTTGATATCAATGATCCAAAAAATCCGATCGCTGCCGGAGGTTATGGGGATAACGGGTATACCCATGATGCGCAGGTTGTAAGCTATAATGGCCCGGATGCAGATTATACCGGGCGTGAAATTTTTATCGGGGCTAATGAAAACCAGGTAGTTATAGCCGACGTTACAGAGAAATCCAACCCGGTTGCCATCAGTGCCCTGAATTATAATAACCTCGGGTATACGCACCAGGGCTGGTTTACAGAAGATCAGCGCTATTTTATCCTGGGAGACGAACTCGATGAGATTAATGACGGATTTAATTCACGTACCCTGGTCTTTGATTTTACAGATCTGGACAATCCTGTTTTGCATACTACCTATCTGGGAGCAACATCTGCCATAGACCACAATGGATACGTAAACGGGAACGACTTTTATCTGGCGAACTACACTGCCGGAATGCGGGTCCTTACTATTTCGGATATAGCCAACCGGGTGATTTCTGAAGAAGGATTTTTCGACACCTTCCCTGCCAACAATACCGCCTCCTTTAATGGGGTCTGGAGTGTGTATCCCTATTTTGAAAGCGGGAAGATCATTATTAGTGATATCAATTCGGGATTCTTCGTAGTTCAAAAATCTAATTAAGCTATGCGGGTACTTTGTTCACTTTGCGGAATACTTATGTTTTTTTCTGTTTCCTGCCGGCAGGATGACAACTATTCTTATGAGCAGGAAAACGACGCCACCCCGGCTACATTTCAGGGCGAATTGGAGTGGAGCAAAAGATTTGGTGGCTCCGGGGATGATACAGCACAGGCCATTATCAGAACTAATGATGGGGGTTTTGCCATTCTGGGCTATTCGGATAGCACGGATGGTGACCTGGAGGGTAAGACCACCGCAGTGAACGATTATTGGTTACTTAAGCTCGATGCGGAAGGGAATCTTCAATGGAGCAGAACCTATGGGGGAAGTAAAGATGACAGAGGACAGGCGTTGATTCAGACGACAGACGGTGGCTACGCCCTGACGGGATATGCCATGAGTGATGACGGAGATGGAAGTAATAATGAAGGTTTTCACGATAATTGGATCATAAAATTAGACGCCCTCGGGAATTTAGAATGGGAAAAGAGTTTTGGATTTTCGGGCCATGATCATTCATATGATCTTATTCAAACATCAGACGAGGGCTTCTTTTTTGTAGGCTTCCTGGATATTACGTCTGCACTTTCGGATGGGAATTACGGTAAGGGAAACAATCTAACAAGACACGGCGTAGGAGAATTCTGGGGAACCAAGATCAGTGCCCAGGGGGAATTGGAATGGAGGAGATATTTTGGTGGAACCAATAATGACAGGGCACATGCTGTAATTCAGGCTCAGGACGGCGGATTTGTTATGGCAGGTTTTTCAGAGAGCGAGGACTTTGATATTACAAACAACAGAGGGAGTTATGATTTTTGGGTAATAAAGATAAATGCTGACGGCAACCTTGAATGGGAACGATCTTTTGGCGGCTCCGGAATAGAGATAGCCTATGATATAAGCATAACAGAATCCGGCACTTACCTGGTTACCGGGAATACTTTTAGTGAGGATCAGGATGTTACTGTTAATCATGGTGAGTCTGATACCTGGTTAATTCACCTTGATGACAATGGTAACTTATTGTGGGAGGAGACCTTTGGGGGGAGCTTGTTCGATGCGGCCAGAAGCGTGAAAATTGGTCAGGATGAGGAGATTATTGTCAGCGGTAATTCAAAAAGCAGTGATCTTGGGACCAACACAATCCCCGTGGAAAATGATATCTGGATTTTTAAGACGGACATGAGCGGAAATCTTATCTGGCAGGAAACATATGGGGGTTCAGGACTCGATTATGCTTTCGATGCGGTTGAGACCGATGAAAAAAGCCTTCTTTTGGTAGGCTCCAGTACCAGTTTGGATTTTCCGGATCAGCAACCTCTGGGGAAGTCCGATCTGATTGTTCTCAAAATCCGCTAATCTATTGACTACTGGCCCATTCCGGCCATAGATAATCACTATCCCTCCATACGTTATAATAATGTTAGGAAATGCGGTAAAAAGGCTTACTTACCCTATATTTGTAAACTATTTAGAATAAATCCATATAGAATGATCAAGGTATCTGATACGGCAAAACAAAAAGTAGTCGCCTTAATGACCGAGGAGGGATTTGATGCTGCTAAAGATTACGTACGTGTTGGGGTGAAGAGTGGAGGTTGCAGTGGATTGTCTTATGAACTGAAATTTGACGACAATGCCTCTGAAACTGATAAGGTTTTTGAGGACAATGCAGTTCGGATAATAGTAGACAAAAGAAGCTTTCTTTACCTGGTAGGAACTGTCCTTGAATATTCGGGCGGTTTAAATGGAAAGGGATTTGTATTTAACAACCCAAATGCGCAGCGTACCTGCGGATGCGGCGAAAGTTTCTCATTGTAGATAATAAATTATGGCTTCCTTAGGGGGGCCTTTTGAGCTTATGGCCTATACAAAAGAAGAATTAAAAAAGGAACTCGAAACCAAGGAATACGA
>CBDUAW010000276.1:0-3897 GCA_965365215.1 uncultured Eudoraea sp.
GCTTAATCAATTGCATATTAAAAAGATTGCCTTAAAAGCCTTTTACTCTAAGTTGTCACACTTCTATGGTTTTGATCAGGAAAAATGAAAGAAATTGTACTATATAACTCTATTTTTTAAACCTCCTTCTATTAATTAATCTGGCAATCCTTGAAATAAACTCAATAAGTTCTTAACTTAATATTGACTTTTTGGTAGTAGCGCAGGCATTTTTAATCGTCATCCAAACCGATATGTTAAAGTGCAGCTATAGATCTACGAGAGAGTATCTTTCTTCACAAAAGAAGTTTGTCCTATTTTCACCGGAACATCCGGTTTCCATAACACTAGTATTACAGATTCTAAAAGTAAAATTCTTTACGCTTTAAATTAAAAAACAAATAATCAAGGCATGAAAACTATCCTATTGCTATTATCAATTTTTTTTACCTTTTCCTATAATTGGGCCCAGGAAATAGAGATAATGGGTACCGTTGTCAGTTCCGATGAGCAAATGCCTTTAGTTGGAGTTTCAATCCTCATTCAAGGAACTTCGACAGGCACGATTACCGATGTGGACGGCAAATACAAAATAACTGCATCCAAAGGGAATGCGCTACTGTATTCATATATCGGGTATGAATCAAAAGAAGTATTGATAGAAAATCAATCTATTATTGATATTACCCTGGATGCGGATGTTGAACAGCTTCAGGAGGTAGTAGTAACTTCACTAGGTATAGAGAGACAATCAAAGGCCCTAGGCTATTCGATTACCGAGGTGAGTGGCGATAAATTTACAGAAGCACGCGAAAAGAATTTAACAAATCAACTGATCGGCCGAATCGCTGGTGTAAATGTTTCACGAGTAGCTGGCGGGCCAGCTTCTTCTACCCGTGTCATAATCCGCGGCAATAAATCCCTTGAAGGAAACAACCAGCCTCTGTATGTGGTAGATGGCATTCCCATTAATAACTGGAATTATGGACAGGCAGGTATATGGGGTGGTCGTGATATGGGAGATGGTATGGTCAGTATAAATCCGGATGACATTGAATCTATAGAGGTATTGAAAGGCGCCAATGCCTCTGCACTTTATGGTGCCAGGGCAGGTAACGGTGTTATTAACATAACTACTAAAAAAGGAACAGCCAGGAAGGGAGTCGGTGTTGAGTTCCTTTCAAACTTTGTATTTGAATCCATATATGACCAGAGAGATCTGCAAAGTGAATATGGACAAGGGGAGTATGTAAGAATTGATCCCATTGATCCGGAATCTCAATTTATTGCAGTAGCACCACGCGATCAACAGGAGGGTACAAACTGGAATACTACTTCCTGGGGGCCTAAGCTGGGAAGCGGCACTTTTGTTGCTTTTGATGGTGTGGAGAGGCCTTATGTGGATGCAGGAGATCAGTGGCCTAAATTTTTTGAAACCGGGTACACCTGGACCAATACGCTGGCACTGACAGGCGGTAATCCAAATCAGAATTTCCGTTTTTCGGTTTCTGACCTGAGGAATAAAGCGGTGATCCCTAATGCTCAGTTTAACAGGTTTAATGCAACACTGTCTGCAAATTCGAAATTCGGGAAGAAATTATCCCTGGTTGCCAAGATCTTATATTCACATGAAAATTCAGAAAACCGTCCTCGAATATCTGATTCACCTGGCAATGCATTTGTATCAATGTATTACCTTCCTCCCAACTCAGATATTGATTGGTACAGGGGAGATCCTGAAAAATTAGGAGCCATTCCTTTGGACCAGGATGAAACGAGTTTAGCGATTTGGGGGAGTAATCCCGGGTATGAAATGCCAGCCGGACAGCATTACTGGCACCAGAATCCGTGGTGGGTGGCCTATCAGTTTTGGCATGAGGATGTAAATGACAGGGTTATTGCTTCAGGGCAGTTAAGGTATGATATTACAGATTTCCTTTATCTACAGGGTCGCATCGGGATGGATTGGTCAACACGAAGGGTAACTGATTTAACTCCTGAAGGGACAGGGTATAGCCGTGCAGGAAACATGACGGAGAGAGAAGAAAGGAGACGAGAAATAAATATGGACTATCTGATAGGCTTTACAGACGAATTTGGAAAGATAAGCCTAAATGCCTTTTTCGGAGGTAGTTTGTGGCGGCGTCAGCATGAAGGTATGGCATTATATGGTAATCAATTTAACATTCCTTTTAATCCCTTTATAAATAACGCAAAAATCAGGAATTGGGGTTATAGCTTTGGTGAAGGTGGTATTAATTCACTTTTCGGCCAGGCTGAATTAGGATTTAATGGCTTCATATTTTTGACAGGTACGATCAGGAATGACTGGTTTTCCTATATTAATCCGGAATACAACTCCGTACTGTATCCTTCTATTGGATTAAGCTTTGCCTTCTCTGATCTTATAAATACCTTACCCTCCTGGCTTAGCTTTGGAAAAATAAGAACATCATGGGCCCAGGTAGGGAACGTAACAACTACTCCCTATTTATCCGAACTTACCTATTCATTAAAAAACTCACATCTTGGATATACCCTGGCTTCCTATACATCCGCAATGGGCAATTATGGGATAATCCCCAATCCGGAACTTACACCGCAATTATCGACAGAAATGGAAATAGGCCTTGATATGCGCTTTTTCAGTGATAGACTGGGATTTGATATTACTTATTATGATCAAAGAACCACAGATGATATTTTACGGACTCAGATATCAACAGCTTCCGGTTTCGGTAGAACAGATCTTAATATTGGTGAAATGACGAATACAGGGATAGAGGTACTATTTTATGGCTCACCAGTTAAAAGGGCATTAGTCTGGGATATATCCCTGAACTTTGCCAGGAATAAAAATGAGGTGGTTTCCCTGCTTGATGGTTTCGATGAACTTTCACTTGAAGAGCCGAGAACCAGAACCGTCAGGGTGAAACATATTGTCGGTTATCCGTATGGGATGTTAACAGGCTGGGTGCAGAAAACCACTCCCGATGGAAGACCTTTGTTTGAATCAAATGGTTTGCCTGTTCGATCGGATGCGTATGAGATCATTGGGTATGGAGTGCCGGATTTTATTGGAGGTTTTGAAAATACATTCACCTGGAAAAATATCAGATTGAATTTCTTGATTGATTTCAAACATGGGGGCGATATATATTCCGGCACCAATGTTCGATTAACACAAACAGGTTTGACAAAAGTGTCTCTGGAGGGAAGAGAGGGCAAGGAACCTCTTCAAGTGAGTGGGGCCATTCAATCGGGTGTTGATGAAAACGGAGAACCCGTCTATGAAGATTTCCAATATACTCTAACTCCCCAGGAGGCAAGAGATTATTGGGATCAGACGCCACTTAGAGCCAGTGAACAATTTACCTATGATGCTTCCTATATTAAACTTCGACAATTGACCCTTGATTATATTTTTCCCAGATCAGTATTACAGAATACACCTTTCAACAATATAATAATATCTTTGGTTGGACGGGATCTTTGGATCATTCACAAAAACACTCCTAACATTGATCCCGAATCTAGTTATACAAATTCAAATTCTCAGGGGCTCGATTATTTCGGAATGCCATCAGTTCGTAGTTACGGATTTAACTTAAAGTTAGGTTTTTGATTGTCAGCATGACTTCTCAAGACTTAACCCTTGGTGTAATCATTCGTTTTTTCTAATTTATGGATAAAGTTTATCGCCAAATCTGATGCAGCAACGACGCTTAGCCGCCATCATGTTTAGCGACATTGTTGGTTATAACTCCCTACTGAAGGAAGATGATAAGAAAGCGTATGATATCCGCAAAAAAAACCAGCGAATCCACAGGCGTTTAATTAAAAAATTCAATGGACGATGGTTAAAAGAAATGGAGAGTGGCACCTTGGCCAGTTTCAATTCCATCATTGATGCAGTTA